>NZ_KV788559.1:0-268610 GCF_001807315.1 Corynebacterium sp. HMSC06D04 | reverse complement strand
AGCCTCTTCCTTCTTCTCTTCAGCCTTCGGCTCTTCTTTGGCTTCTTCCTTTTCCTCGGCTGGCTTTTCAGCGGAAGAATCGGAAGCAGACTCGCCCTCGTCACCAATGATGGCGATCACGGAGCCGACCTCTACGTCGTCATCTTCGTCAGCCTTGATTTCGAGGATAGTGCCCGCAACGGGGGAAGGGATTTCGGTGTCGACCTTATCGGTGGAGACCTCGAGCAATGGTTCGTCGACCTCGACCGTGTCACCCACGGACTTCAGCCACTGGGTAATCGTGCCTTCGGTTACGGATTCGCCCAGTTCGGGCATCACAACAGAGTGTGCCATAAGTAATAAGACTCCTCGGAAGTCGGAATTGTTTAACGCTGATGCTCAATCCTACCGCGTGTGTGCGACTAGCGTGCACATCTGGGTCCACCAGTCCGTTTTAAGTGCGAAAGTACGCGGGGGAGTAGACTCATGGCCTATGTTTAATCCCTTCCGTCGAAACAGATCTAGGTCCCAGCTGCGGCCCCCACGTGGGCCTGGCGAGACGATCCGGAAGGAAGACGCAGCAGCCCTTTCTGAGTGGGCGCGCGGACGCGCCTATATTGAAGCATTCGTAGAACCCGAAACGGTGGTCAACGAGATGTCCGTGGTTGTCGTGGATGAGACTGGCCAGTTCATCCGCCGCCGGATCGGCGGGCCGAAGGGTATTGATGCCGTGGCGAAACTGCTGCAATGCGATGTCTATGACGTAGAAGAAACCGGCTATCCCCAGCGCATGCGCGAGCGTATGGAGCGCGAACGCATCTTGCGCAAGCGAGAAGAACAAAGACAGCGCCGCGCCCGCTTTGAGCGCGAGCACGGCGCTGAGTAGAAGCCCAGGCTAGGGCTGCGGTTTAGGACTCTGCGATTTCGCGCAGCGCTGCAACCACGGTGCGAACTGGAACGCCGGTGGCGCGCTTCGGGGTGTAGCCGTGCGGTGCGCCGTTGTTCCAGGACGGGCCGGCGACGTCGATGTGCGCCCACTCGATGTCTTCGCCGACGAACTTCTGCAGGTAGGTACCGGCAAATTCCATGCCGCCCTCGCGCTTAGCGTTGATATTGCGGATATCGGCAGCCTGGGACTTGACCTCTTCGTCGTGCTCCTCGAGCAGCGGCATTGCCCATGCGTTCTCACCGACCTCGCGGCCAATCTCAGCAATGCGGTCGCGGAAGAGATCGGAGCCCATGACGCCAGCGGTACGGGTACCCAGCGCGACAATCTGCGCGCCGGTAAGCGTAGCGGTCTCGATGAGGTACTCCGGCTTATCCTCGCTGGCGCGAGCAATGGCATCTGCCAAAACGAGGCGGCCTTCGGCGTCGGTGTTGAGCACCTCAGAGGTGATTCCGCCGTAGTGAGTAATCACATCGCCTGGGCGGGTAGCACCTGGTCCTGGCATGTTTTCAGCAAATGGCAGGGTAGCGGTGACCTTGACTGGGATCTCCAGCTTGGCGGCTGCGATGATGGCAGCGGCCATGGCGGCGGAGCCACCCATGTCGGAGATCATGTCCCACATGCCGGCGCCCGGCTTCAAGGAGATACCGCCGGTATCGAAGGTGATGCCCTTGCCCACCAGAGCAACGGTGCTGGTGGCATCCTTCGGCTCCCAGGTAAGTCGCACTAGGCGTGGTGGGCGCTTGGAGCCTTTGCCCACGGAGATGATGCCGCCGTAGCCTTCCTTCTTCAGCTGCTTTTCATCTAGTACCTCTACCTCCAGGCCTGCCGCGGCAGCCTCGTTGGAGATGAATTCGGCATAAGACTCAGGGTAGAGCTCGTTAGCCGGGGTATTTACCAGATCGCGGGCGAGGTTCACAGCCTCAGCGGTAACGCGCGCGGCCTCGAACTCTTCGGCTGCCTTCTTGTTTGCGATAACGCTGAAGGAAGCCGGCGACTCGGAGTCGTTGGCCTCGCCGGAACGGATGCCACGGTAAGCGTAGCCGCCAAGGACGAGGCCCTCGACGGTGGCGGTCAGGCCAAAGTCCGCAAGGGTGGTGACCACGGTGCCGGCGCCGGTGAGCGCACGCGCGGCGGTGCCGGCGTGACGGCGCAGCATTTCGGCGTCGAGAAGCTCAGCGTCACCCAATCCGACAGCGACGATGAGCGGCGCGATGGAATCCTGCGGTGCAGGGATGCGGGTGATTTCGCCTGCGCGGCCAGTTGCGTCTACCGCAGCAAGCGCCTCGTAGGTAGCGCGCAGCGCAGCGGAATCCAGTGCGTCGCTTCCCGGAACCTCAAGGCCATCCTCGCCGCTGAAAGCTGCGATGAGCAATGCGTCGGCCTTCTTTGGGGCCTTCTTTGCCAGTTCAACAGATGGGAAGCTGCCGCGGGCGGGCAGGGTAAACGCGGACTTTGCCACGATTTCCTCCTTGCATTCGGGATTGAAAATGGTTTTACCTCACACACCCTACCCGCCTACCTCACATCTTTAGGCGAATTTTTCCTGCCCTTCTATAGAAAAGGGAGTAGCGTGTGGGGCATGTTGAACTACACCGTAACGCGTACTGAGCACCCCACTTCCGCTGAAAAGCTGGCCGAGATTCTCCAGGATCCTGGCTTTGGCAAAAAGTTCACTGACCACATGGTGACCATCGATTGGAACGAAGAAAAGGGCTGGCATGACGCGCAGGTGCGTCCGTATGCGCCGTTTAGCATGGACCCAGCCTCCAACATCTTCCACTACGGCCAGGCCATCTTCGAAGGTATTAAGGCCTACCGTCAGCCGGATGGCACCATCGCCACCTTCCGCCCAGAAGAAAACGCGCAGCGTTTCATCGATTCTGCGGCGCGTTTGGCCATGCCGGAGCTGCCGCAGGAAGAGTTTATCGAGTCGCTGCGCCAGCTAGTCGACGTCGATCAGGCATGGGTTCCAGCCGCGGGCGGCGAGGAGGCGCTCTACCTGCGCCCCTTTATGATTTCCACTGAGGTCTCCTTGGGCGTTCACCCGGCGAATTCTTATCGCTACATGCTGATTGCCTCACCGGCAGGCGCATATTTCTCCGGTGGCATCAAACCGGTATCGGTTTGGCTGTGTACCGACTATGTGCGTGCGGCTCCAGGTGGCACTGGTGCGGCGAAGTTCGCTGGCAATTATGCGGGCTCCCTGCTTGCGCAGGCACAGGCTGCGGAGAAGGGATGCGACCAGGTGGTTTGGCTCGATGCCATCGAACACAAGTACATCGAAGAAATGGGTGGGATGAACCTAGCGTTTATCTACGGCGAGGAAGGAAACCAGACCCTGGTTACCCCAGAGCTTTCCGGCTCCTTGCTGCCGGGCATTACCCGTAAGTCCTTGCTGCAGGTAGTACAGGATATGGGGCTTAAAGTTGAGGAGCGCCGCATCACTGCGCAACAGTGGCGCGATGATGTTGCATCGGGTGCGATGACGGAAGCCTTTGCTTGCGGCACCGCCGCCGTTATCACTCCAGTGGGCCATGTCATGGGCGACGACGTTGACTTCAAGGTCAACGGCAACGAAGCCGGCAAGACCACGATGGCGCTGCGCGAGCGGCTCACTGGCATCCAGCGTGGTTGCGTAGAAGATAACCACGGCTGGCTGCACACGCTGGTTGAGAAGGCCGACTAATCCTGCGGCGCCTGTTTGGGCCTATTCTTGAGCCGATTCTAGAGTCGGCTCTTGAGCTGCTGCGAGAACATTGAGTTCGTCCGCGGCAAGTTCGAGGGCGGACTGAATGAGCGGCAACGCGGCCAGTGCGCCCAGGCCTTGTCCGGCGCGCATCTCAAGCTCAAGCAGTGGGCGCAGCTCCAGCAGCTGCAAGGCCTTAATGTGTGCCGGCTCCGTGGTGACATTCGCCGCGAGCAGCCACTGCTTTACGCCTGGTGCGAGGGACTCGGCGAAGACTGCGGCGGCGGCGCACAGCGGGCCGTCGATAAGCATCGGCGTGCGGCGCGCAGTGGCCTGACAGATAAAGCCCACCAACGCCGCAAAGCTAGGCGAGGATGCGGCTTGAATAACCTCCGCGCCCTCCAAGTTGCGGATGCGGAACATGGCGTCGCGGATCACGGTGACTTTGGTCTTCCACATTGCATCCGTGGTGCCCGAGCCAGGGCCCACGATGGCGACCGGCTCAGTGCTGGTGAAATGACCCATGAGCGCTGCGGCAACGGTGGTAGCACCAACGCCCACCTCGGCGGGAATGAGCAGATCGGCGCCGGAATCAATCTCGGCGTCGGCAGTGGCTTGGCCCAAAGAAAACGCCGCCTCGAACTCCTCGTTGCCCATCGCCGGCTCGACGTCGATAGGGGCGGAGGGCGCACAATCGACGACCGTGATGCTGGCGCCTGCGCGGCGTGCCAAGCTGTGGCTCGGTCCGGTGCCTTCCTTTAATTCAGCAATCTGCTGCGCGTCGGATTCGGGTGCGAAAGCAGAAAGGCCGACACCTTCGAAAGTGCGGGTAGCTATGCCATGCGAACCAGCGAAGACGACAACGCGTGGGCGGCGCAAAGCCGCCGCTGGTACGACATCCTGACAAGCAGCAAGCCAGCTCGCGACGCCGCTCAACCTGCCGAAAGAATCTCCGCGTACAGAGGAAGCCAACGCGTCGGCGACGGCGCGGCCTGCTTGCTGATCAGGCTGCGGAACCGGCGTGAGCTCAGACATCGCTACTCCTTAATAACTGCCTAGAAATAACTACCTAGATTAAGTAAGACTGCCTTAGACGGTAGCGCCGCGCTCGACGCGTGGCTTTGGGGTACGCCACTTACGCGGCTGGGAAGCGCGCGTATATGCGTAGAAACCCAAGCCGAAGCCAGCCTCGGTGGTTCCCGGGAACTTCAGGCGCACTGCGTTGTTGCACTGACGAGCCAGCCAGAAACCCTCGATGGCGATGACCGCGATAACCACCATTGCGAAGATATTGACCCAGTTGGCAACGTTGGGGCTGAAGTTGGCCAGCATCATAACCACAAGCAGAAGCAGCATCATAGGCATCATCCACTCGTTGATGAATTTGCGGGAATCCACCCAGTCACGCACGTAGCGGCGGACTTCGCCCTTATCGCGGGGCAGCAGGTAGCGCTCGTCGCCGCTCGCCATGCGCTCCTGGGCAAGGCGGTTAGCCGCGCGAGATTCCTCGCGCTCCTTGCGCTTATAGGCCTTCCATTCCTCCTTGGACATGGAAGCCTTCATCTCCTTGCGGTGCTGGTAGCGCTGGGCTTCGGACATGCCGTGCGGATCGCGCTTGACGCCGCGGGCGATCTCTTGCTGATCGCGCTTCGGCGTGGGGCGACCCTTGGGCGGGGTGTAACCCTTGCGGTGTTCCACCGGCTTTTCAGCAGCCGGGGTTTCGCTCATCTGAGAAGCGGGGAGGGCGGCGCTACCGTCCGCCTTTTCATCTTTTTGCCACGGAAGTTTCACGTTGATCAGACTACAAGGTTGCAGGCATTAAATGGGAATAGGCCCGTCCTGCCCGGCGTTGTGAAAGACGTAAGCGAGGTCAACCTTTCCACCTTCGAAACATTGAGGGTAGGGTAGAGGCCAGAAAAACCCGTACTTAATAGAGGAGAAGACATGACCGCTCCAGCTTCCGCTACCGGCGTCATCCTGACCGAGGCAGCAGCCGCAAAGGCAAAGGCACTGCTCGAGCAGGAAGGCCGCGATGACCTGTCTCTGCGTATTGCCGTCCAGCCAGGTGGTTGCGCTGGCCTGCGTTACCAGCTGTACTTCGACGACCGTAGCCTCGACGGTGACAAGGTCGACAACGTTGATGGCGTAAACCTCGTCGTTGACAAGATGTCCGTTCCTTACCTCACTGGCGCAAAGATCGACTTCGCTGACACCATTGAGTCCCAGGGCTTTACCATTGACAACCCGAATGCCGGTGGCTCCTGTGCTTGTGGTGACTCCTTTAACTAAATAGCGCGCTTTTAAGCGTTTCAGCTTAAAGCGTCTTGGCTTAAAGCCCTTCGTGGCTGCAAGCACGAAAAGTGCCCGCCGCTTTCCTCTGTTCCTCCTTTTGAAAGATAAGGGAGACAGGGCAAGCGGCGGGCACTTTTTGGATAAACGTCAAAGTGACGAAACCTGGCTTATAGCTTTACCGGATAGTCGCGCTGTTCGATCTGCGGATCGATGCGATTTTCTACGAAGATGCCGTGCCAGATCATGAACGAGAGGACCGTCCACAGGCGGCGCGAGTGATCGCTCACGCCGTCGCGGTGCTCCTTGAGCATCTCCAGAACTTCCTTCTTGTTGAAGATGTCCTCGGTCTGGGACTCGTTGATCTGGTCCTGTGCCCAGCCGTAGAGCTCGTCGCCAGCCAGCCAGTGGCGCATTGGAACTGGGAAGCCGAGCTTCTTGCGGTGTAGAACGTGTGGCGGAACAATCTGCTCCATTGCCTTGCGCAGAGCGTACTTGGTGGTGCCGTGGGAAATCTTCAGATCGTGCGGAATGGTTTCTGCCACCTTGAAGACTTCCTTGTCCAAGAACGGCACGCGCAGCTCCAGGGAGTTAGCCATATTCATCTTGTCGGCCTTGACCAAGATGTCGCCGCGCATCCACGTAAACAGGTCGAGGTGCTGCATGCGGGCAACTGGGTCGAAGTCACGGGACTGCGCATAAATGGGCGCCGTGACCTCACGGTGGTCCCATTCCTCCTTGGCCCACGGAATAACGCGCTGCATTTGCTCGAAGTTAAAGGAGCGGGCGTTGCCGTAGTAACGCTCTTCCATGGTCATGGAACCACGGTTGAGTAGGGACTTACCCTTCATGCCTTCTGGGAGAACCTTCGACAGCTGGCCTAAGCCACGGCGCAGCGGGGAAGGGATCTTCTCAAATGGTGCCAGCGAAAGCGGCTCCTTATAAATGGTGTAGCCGCCGAACAGCTCGTCCGCGCCCTCGCCGGAGAGAACGACCTTGACGTGTTTGCGGGCCTCCTGGGCCACGAAGTACAGCGGAACCAGGGACGGATCGGCCACCGGGTTGTCCAGGTACCACATGATTTTCGGAACCGCGGTGGCGTATTCCTCTGGGGAGACAATCTTGACGATATGCTCAACGCCGATTGCTTCAGCAGATTCTGCGGCGACGTCGACTTCGGAGTAGCCTTCGCGCTCGAAGCCGGTGGTGAAAGTCAAAAGATCCGGATTGTGGCGCTTTGCCAGGGTTGCAATCGCGGTGGAGTCGATGCCTCCGGACAGGAAAGAGCCAACCGTGACGTCTGCACGCATGTGCTTTTCGACGGAGTCCTCCAGCGCCTTAGCAATCTTGTCGAAGAGCTGCTGTTCGCTGCCCTCTGCCACCTTCTGGACCGAGAAGCGCGGCTTGAAGTAGCGATCGTTTGTGACCTTCTGGCCCGGGCGCAGCGTGACGGTAGAGCCGGATTCGACGCGGCGAATGTTAGCGTGCAGGGATTCCGGTTCCGGAACGTACTGCAGATCGACGTAATGCTCAATTGCGCGCTTGTCTAGGCTGAGGTCTAGACCTAGCGGCTCGGCCATGTCGAGGATGCACTTCATCTCGGAGGCGAAGATGGTGCCTGCCTCGGTGGTGGCGTAATACAGCGGCTTGATGCCGAACTGGTCGCGGGCGGCAAACATCGTCTTGGTTTCGGTGTCCCAGATAACGAAGCCAAACATGCCCCGCAGGTGATTGACCACATCCTCGCCCCAGTGGTGATAGCCCACGACGATGGGCTCGCCGTCGCCTTCGGTGTTGAACTTCAGGCCGGCTGCCTTAAGCTCCTCGCGCAGCTCGATGTAGTTGTAGATCTCGCCGTTGAAGGTCAGGGCATAACGCTCTGGATTATCTTCTGGGCCCCAGCGCAGCGGCTGGTGGGAGTGCTCAAGGTCAATGATGGACAGGCGGTTGAAGCCAAAGACGACGTCGTCGTCATGCCAGGTGCCCGCTGCATCCGGGCCGCGGTGGTGCATGCACTGCAAGGACTGTTCGAGGGCATCTACGTACTTGGCCGCGTCGTGATTAGCGGTCAGTAGTCCGCAAAGTCCGCACATAGGGTGGTTGCTCCTTATTAATCAAGGGTCTTTTTCTTCCGAATACTTTACGGGGCTTAAATCCTAAATGGAGTTACGCGCGCCGAGTTACAAGCTTCGTGGCAGTCTTTGTCCAGCAATCGGGGAGGGGTTGGCGCAGCTTACCCGTTAGGGTGCGAACTTTCGGATGATTTAGCCGCATGACCTTTGTGAATTGGGTCATAGGCTAAACCCGCCATTCGAGGGGTTGGTTCTGCCCTTGTGCAGGTGGGCCGGTAACATGCAGTGCGTTCGCAGTTTGCAGAGTGTTTCGGAAGGCCTGTGAAGCTATCAAATGCTTAAGAAACGCAGGCTCCATCCACTATCCTGATTGGATAGGAATGCTCTGTGAGTATTCGAGAAGTTTGTGTGGACAGAAAGGCAGAACACACGTGGGACAGCGTAAGCAGCGCAACTTTGCCCGTAAGGCGGGCCTAGCTGGCGCAATCGCTCTTGGCGGCTTCGCATTGGCCGGTTGTGACGTAGAAGCTCCAACCGCCGTTGAGAACCTCTTGGGCTTTGGTTGGCCAAAGGGTATTACCCCTGAGGCGGAGTCTATGTACAACTTCTGGATTTGGGTCTGGGTTGCAGCATGGATTGTTGGTTTCATCATGTGGGGGCTCTTCCTCACCGCCATCTTCAAGTGGAACGCGAAGAAGGCTGAAAAGGATGGCAAGGGCGAGTTCCCTAAGCAGCTGCAGTACAACGTGCCGCTGGAGATGACTCTGACCATCGTGCCAATTCTTATCATCATGGGCCTGTTCTTCTTTACCGTTCAGGCGCAGCAGAAGGTCACCGCACTGGATAAGAACCCAGAGGTTACCGTCGATGTCACCGCTTACCAGTGGAACTGGAAGTTCGGTTACGCCGAGAACAAGGTAGACGGCGAGAACTACAACGGCGAGGACACCGAGCGTAAGAAGATTGCTGAAGAATCCTCCGTTGACCCGGAGGGCGTGGAGAACCCGAACCCAATTCACGGCAAGTCCATGGGGGACATCTCCTACCTGAACTTCAACAAGATCGAGACTGTTGGCTCCACCGAGGAGGTTCCGGTTCTGGTTCTTCCTTCCGAGACCCCGATTGAGTTCCGTCTCGCTTCCGGTGACGTCTCCCACGCATTCTGGGTTCCGGAATTCCTCTTCAAGCGCGACGTTTACGCGCACCCAGAGGCTAACGCTCAGGAGCGTCGCTTCCAGATTGAGAAGATTGATGAGGAAGGCGCATTCGTTGGCCGCTGTGCCGAGATGTGCGGTACCTACCACTCCATGATGAACTTCGAGATCCGTGTTGTTAACCGCGATGACTTCAATAAGTACCTGAAGTTCCGTGAGCAGAACCCGGAGGCAACCAACGCTGAGGCTCTTGAGCACATCGGCCAGGATCCTTACGCAGTGACCACCTCTCCGTTCAACTCTCAGCGCGATACCCGCACCGGTGACAACTTCGTTGACACCCCGAAGGCATAAGTAGAAAAGGACTGAATTTCACAATGCGTGCAACATCTAAGGTCTTCTACTCGATTGCGACCTACCTGTTTGTTTCCCTGATTGTTTACGTCCTCGGCGTGAGCTTCGTGAAGGATGACGGCTACCTGTACGGTCCGGAGTGGGCAGGCATCGTCGGCCTTACCCTGGCGTTCCTGCTGTGCATCATGCTCGGCGTGTACATCAGCTTCACCGATTCCCGCGTCGACGTCGCTCCTGAGGACTGGGAAGAGGCAGAGACTGAGGACGGCGCTGGCATCCTCGGCTTCTTCTCCCCGGGTTCCATCTGGCCGCTGGCTATGACCGGCTCCATCGCGCTGCTTGGTCTGGGCATCATCTTCCTGTACTTCTGGCTCATCGTTCTCGGCGCTGCTTGCCTGGTGGCTTCCGTTACCGGTCTGTCCCTGCAGTACGGTCTGCCGAAGGAAAAGCACTAACTTTCCTTGCGCGTTAGTGGCGGCCTATCCCGGCAGCCCATAACGCCCGCCTAAAACTTCTCGCGTCCCCCATCACTTTCCGTGGTGGGGGACTTTGGCGATCTCTGCGTCGGATGGAAGGTTCCAAAAGTTCCCACAAAATCTAAAAGATTTTCTAAAGCGGATGTAGCGGGGGAGGAGACGATAGTGAAAGCTGCTCTCAACGCGCGCTATATCGCCGAGTAATGGCACGTTAGGGGCTATTTTCGCGGGGGTCAACCGAAAGTTGGAAACCTGCTATTTTCAGCAGCGACCGTTTTGTGATTTATATCATCGACCTAATTGCTCAATTCGGTTGCAAAGCGCATCTTAAGTGTTCAAATTTTCCGACGATTTCGCGGTCCTTTCGGCGGTTAACCGGCCAATAAGCTGTTTACCTGCACGGATGGGACGTCGTAAAGCAGTAGCAAAAGTTCCCGCTAGCAGCCGATTTTTCTCCAGAATTAACCTTTGCTGGCAAAGCGCTGTGGCATGGCGAAAAGTAGCTTCAAAATATCGGGGGGAATTAAAGTGACTTCACGTCTCTGACCGGCCATACTGTTATGCGTGACGAGCGTAGTTTCAAACCAAGGTATGGCAGCACCACGTGTTGCCGCGCTGAACCGACCCAACATGGTCAGCGTTGGCACCATCGTGTTCCTGTCTCAGGAATTGATGTTCTTTGCCGGACTGTTCGCGATGTGGTTCACCTCGCGTGCAAACGGCCAGGAAGGCGACTGGGCGGAGCATACCGCCCATATCAACGTGCCGATGGGATTCATCATCACGGCAGTGCTGATTTCGTCTTCCGTGACCTCCCAGTTCGGCGTATTCGCAGCAGAAAGGGGTGACGTATACAAGCTCCGACTCTGGTACTCAGTGACCTTGCTGTTGGGTGTTGTCTTCTTGGGCATCATGGCATTTGAGTGGACAGAGTTGATCACGCACGGTGTGACTGTTCAGTCCAGCGTCTTCGGTTCGGTCTTTTACATCCTGACCGGCTTCCACGCTGCACACGTGACTGCAGGCCTTATCTCCTTCGCGATCATTCTGGCGCGTATTGCTAAGTCCAAGTTCACGCCAGCACAGGCAACCGCAGCGATGGCAGTGTCCTACTACTGGCACTTCGTCGACGTTGTCTGGATTGGCGTGTTCGTAGTCATCTACCTAGTCCAGTAGGCCGTAGGAGCCCGGGAGCAGGCTCTCGGCCTACAGCCATCCATTTCCGTGTACGAGTTATCTAAAGGAAAATGATGGATAACATTCAGCAAACCGCCGCAGTGGAAGAGACCACTGCCGCGGCTAAGAAGACCCGCCGTCGCCGCAAGGCGAAGCGCACTCTTGCCGGCGCCTTCGCTCTGAGCATCGGTCTGACTGGTGCTGGTGTCCTGGCTTCGGCCTTGACCCCAGACGCGCAGATCGCAACCGCTCAAAAGGATGATCAGGCTCTCGTTCAAGAGGGCAAGGACATCTACGACGTTGCTTGTATCACCTGCCACGGTGCCAACCTGCAGGGCATTGAGGGCCGCGGCCCGTCCCTCGTTGGCATCGGTGCTGGCTCCGTGTACTTCCAGGTGCACTCCGGCCGCATGCCGATGATGTCCAATGATGCACAGGCTGAGCGCAAGACCCCGCGTTACACCGAGCAGCAGACCCAGGCGCTTGCAGCTTATGTTGCAGCAAATGGTGGCGGCGCTGACATCGTCTACAACGAAGACGGCACCATTGCTCAAGAATCTCTTCGTGGCGCTAACTACAACGGCCAGATTCAGGCCGAGGACGTAGCTAAGGGTTCCGAGCTGTTCCGCATGAACTGTGCATCCTGCCACAACTTCACCGGCCAAGGCGGCGCGCTGTCCTCCGGTAAGTACGCTCCGCCGCTGGCTCCGGCCAACGAGCAGGAGATCTACCAGGCAATGCTGACCGGTCCGCAGAACATGCCTAAGTTCTCCGACCGTCAGCTTTCTGCAGACGAGAAGAAGGACATCATCGCCTACCTCAAGTCTGCAAAGGAAACCCCGTCTCCAGCAGGCTGGGACCTTGGTGGATTGGGCCCGGTCGCTGAGGGTCTCGCAATGTGGATCATCGGCATCAGCGCTTTGTGCGTTGCCGCTATGTGGATTGGATCGCGCTCATGAGCAATGTAAAGAAGAACTACACCAACGCAGAGCTCGACAAGATGAGCAACGATGAGCTCGCCGCTCTCGGCACCGAGCTCGACGACGTAACCGTTGCGTTCCGCAAGGAGCGTTTCCCGGTCGATGGCGACCCAGCTGAAAAGCGCGCCGCCGGTAACGTCACCTTCTGGCTGGCACTGTCTGTCATCGCTGGTATCGCCTTCCTTGGCGTTTACCTCTTCTGGCCTTGGCAGTACAAGATGCTGGGAGAGGACGGCATCTGGTGGCATACTCTTTACACCCCGTTGCTGGGTGTTACCGCTGGCCTGGCTATTTTGGCCCTGGGCTTTGCCATCGTTCAGTACGTTAAGAAGATTCTGCCAGAAGAGATTTCCGTTCAGCGTCGTCACGACGGCCCTTCCGAGGAAGTCGACCGCCGCACCCTGACCGCTCTTCTGAACGATTCTTGGAAGACCTCCACTCTGGGTCGTCGCAAAACCATCATGGGTCTGCTCGGCGGCGCAGGCGTTCTGTTTGGTCTGTCCGTTATTGCTCCGCTGGGCGGCGCAATCAACAACCCATGGAAGAAGCGCCACGAGCTTAACTACGCTGGCGACGGCACTCTGTGGACCTCCGGTTGGACCATGCACGAGAAGGGCGTGAAGCTCTACCTGGCTCGCGATACCTCTACTATTGCGGAAAAGCACGAGGGCGAGTCCGGTACCCACTACACCACCCGTGGCCTCGCTCGTCTGGTTCGCGTGCGTCCTGAGGACCTCGCTGCCGGCGGCATGGAGACTGTCTTCCCGCTCGCTGCGGAAGACGTCAACGATGGTGACCTGTGGTCTGAGGAAAAGGACGTCTACGAAAACCACATGCACTCCATTCACGGCAACCGCAACGCCGTGATGCTCATCCGCCTGCGTCACTCCGATGCGCAGAAGGCAATTGAGCGTGCTGGTCAGGAAGACTTCCACTACGGCGACTACTACGCCTACTCCAAGATCTGTACCCACATTGGTTGCCCGACCTCTCTGTACGAGGCTCAGACCAACCGCATTCTGTGCCCGTGCCACCAGTCGCAGTTCGACGCTTTGCACTACGGCAAGCCGGTCTTCGGACCTGCAGCCCGTGCACTGCCGCAGCTGCCGATCGGCGTGGACGAAGAGGGCTACCTCGTTGCCAAGGGCAACTTCATCGAGCCTGTCGGACCTGCATTCTGGGAGCGTAAGTCATAATGAGTAACAAACTTGCCAAGATGGGCAACAACATGGATTCGCGCTACTCCGCAGCCGGAGTACTGCGAACCCAGCTGAACAAGGTCTTTCCGACCCACTGGTCCTTCATGCTCGGTGAGATGGCTCTTTACAGCTTCATCATCCTGCTACTGACCGGTATCTACCTGGCACTGTTCTTCGACCCTTCCATCACGAAGGTCATCTACGACGGTGCATACACCCCGCTGAACGGCGTTGAGATGTCCCGCGCTTACGCAACTGCGCTGGATCTTTCCTTCGAGGTTCGCGGCGGCCTGTTTATCCGCCAGATGCACCACTGGGCAGCCCTGATGTTCATGATGTCCATGGTTGCTCACATGCTCCGCATCTTCTTCACCGGTGCGTTCCGTCGCCCGCGTGAGGCTAACTGGATTATCGGTTGTGCACTGATTCTCCTGGGCATGGTTGAGGGCTTCCTCGGCTACTCCCTTCCGGACGATCTGCTCTCCGGCGTTGGTCTGCGAATCATGTCCGCTATCATCCTGGGCCTGCCTATTATCGGCACCTGGCTGCACTGGGCAATCTTCGGCGGCGACTTCCCGTCCGACCTCATGCTGGACCGTTTCTACATCCTGCACGTTCTGGTTATCCCGGGCATCATCCTGGGTCTGGTTGCCGCTCACCTCATCATGGTTTGGTTCCAGAAGCACACCCAGTTCCCTGGACCAGGCCGCGCAGAAAACAACGTTGTCGGCGTCCGCATTATGCCGGTCTTCGCTACGAAGGCAATCGGCATGGGAATGATGGTTGCTGGCGTTCTGGCTTTGATGTCTGGTCTTCTGACCATCAACGCCATCTGGCTGCTTGGCCCGTACAACCCGTCTCAGGTCTCCGCTGGTTCCCAGCCGGATATCTACATGCTGTGGACTGACGGTGTTGCTCGTGTCATGCCGGCATGGGAGCTGTACCTGGGCAACTACACCATCCCATCCGCGTTCTGGGTAGCTCTGCTGTGTGGCGCCATGGTTGTGCTGCTGTTTGCTTACCCGTTCCTGGAGAAGAAGTTCACTGGCGATGACGCTCACCACAACCTGCTGCAGCGTCCGCGCGATGTTCCGGTTCGTTCCGCTATCGGCGCAATGGCAATCACCTTCTTCCTGCTGGTGACCCTGTCCGGTGGTAACGACCACGTCGCACACTTCTTCCAGATCTCGCTGAACGCAATGACCTGGGTTGGTCGTATCGGCCTCATCGTCTTGCCTCCAATCGCTTACTTCATGACCTACCGCATCTGCGTTGGTCTGCAGCGTTCCGACCGCGAGGTCTTGGAGCATGGCATCGAGACCGGTGTTATCAAGCAGCTGCCGAATGGTGCCTTCATCGAGGTCCACCAGCCGCTTGGCCCGGTCGACGAGCACGGCCACCCGGTTCCGCTGGAGTACGCTGGCGCTCAGGTTCCGAAGCAGCTCAACCAGCTTGGCTTCGCTGACTCTGAGACCCAGGGTATTTTCTCCCCGGATGACTCCGCACTCATGCACCGTGTCCACGAAATTCACGAGGAGAACCACGCTGAGGAGGCAGAAATGTTCCGCCGCCTCAACGAGGCAAACCGTCGCGAAGACGAAGAGCACGGCCGCATCTAAGGCTTCTATATAAGAGCCTGAAACTCGCTCACAAGCCCTCGTCTTTCCTACTGCTAGTAGGAGAGGCGGGGGCTTTAGTGATCCCCACATCGGCCCGCTAGGCGCCTGTGTTGCTTGCCGTTCTCTACTCTTTATATATATAGGAAGCAATCCATTCAGTCTTTAAGGAGAGAGCTCTGGGGATAAAGAGCACGCTTTAAGGGGGGAAGTAGCGCATTCTCCGAGCGCATAAACTCGCCAAAACTGAGTTCAAATGTGTGTGAAAATTGGGGCTGGTGAGCCTCCAATTCTGGCCCAAAACTGAGCTGTGAGGAAGGTCACTGTCTCAATTTTTTACGCTAAATTTGGTTCAAAAGTTGATGATAATGAGTTTCCCGCAAACGGCATTAGCGGCCATTATTTTCGCAGGTTAGGCTTTGTCTCAAAGTGATAACGGGGAGCGTTCCCCGGTTAAAGGTCTGAAACATTTCGGAAACGTCAATGGAAGATAACGGGACGATAACGGCCGTGGTTTTGGGTCGGTGATTCGACATTGGCCGTGACAGTTTCGTAACCTATTTGAGACATTGAGTTACCGACGAAGTGGTGCTCAATAACGAACTGAAGATTTAAGTGCCGCATCTGGCCCCTCCTAAACCGGGGGCCGAGTGGAGATGCTCCTACAGGAACGAAGCATCAACGAACGCTAGGCCCGCCCCGGGTCAGAGCTCCGAATGGTTTGCAGAAATGGTGAACCAGAGCGTGAATCTTTACTTCCAGTATTTCTGCGAAGTAATTACGCGTGCTCATTCGAAGTAGGCACACAGGAAGATTTGGAGTTTAATTCGTGGCTAAGCACCGTCGTCAGGGCGCAATCACTACCCGCCGTATTGCAACCACCGCAGTTGCTGCAGCGTCCGCAGCAGTTGCAGTCCCAGCAGTTGCACAGGGTGCCGAGGTAGTCATTCCTAACACCGACTACCGCTTCGAGGTTGCGGGCCTGGAGAACGTCCCGAACATCAACCAGGTTCCGAACATTCAGCAGTATGTTCCGTCCCTGCAACAGGAGAACGTAAACTACGCTGCGTCCGTACAGGCGTCGGCTCCGGCCGCTGCTCCGGCACAGTCTGCGGGCCAGAAGGCTCTCGCAGCTGCACGCTCCGTCATTGGTGCACCGTACGTTTACGGTGCAAACGGCCCGAGCGCATTCGACTGCTCCGGTCTGACCTCTTGGGCATACCGCCAGGCTGGCGTTGAGATCCCACGTACTTCCCAGGCTCAGGCTGCTGCTGGCAAGCAGGTCTCCCTGGATGCTCTGCAGCCGGGCGACATCATCGTCTACTACTCTGGTGCATCCCACGTCGGTATCTACACCGGCAACGGCACCATCATCGATGCTTTGAACTCCGGTGTCCCGGTTCAGGAGCGCCCTCTGGATTACATGCCGATCCACTCCGCAGTTCGCTTCTAAGGCTTAAGCAGCTGCCTTCGGCATTACTGGCCCTTGCCTCCATTTATTTATGGACGGCAGGGGCTATTTGTGGTTTTATGGTTTGTTGTTCGTGTACTCGCTTTCAGCGCGAGATATGCGCTAGTATTAAGCGGTCTATTATTATTTTTTAAGTTTGGGAACTACTACCGTGCTTTCTTCCACTTTGCGGGCCCGCCGCACTTTCTACGCGGCATTGGCCGCAGCGCTTACCGTATCCACTGCTTGGGGCGTGGCGGTCGTGCCTCCCGCGACGGCACAAGAGGTCGAGCAAGTCCAGGAAGCACCGGCTGCCGCAGCGCCCGCGGAGGAACCTGGTAGTCCTGAGAGCGAGGACCTGCAGAAGTTGGTTGACCGTGTCGCGGACGTCGCCCAGCGCGTGGCCGCCAAGAACGAGGAAGTCAAGGCTTCCGAGGATGCACTGGCCGCTACCGAAAAGGAAGTAGAAGAACTCCAGAAGCGCGCCGATGACGCGCGCATAAAAGCGGATGCTGCAGCTGTTGCCGTAACAGACCAACAAGATCGCATCAACGGCATCGCCCAGTCGCGTTACCGCGGTGATTCCACCAGTGCCGTCGCAGCCGCTTTGGATGCCGCAGATCCTGGCACCGCTGTTGAACGTATGGGCTACCTTGGCGCGCTTTCGCGCACCGCGCAACGCAATCTTGATGACAAGGCTGCGGCCGCCGACGTCGCTCGTGGACTGCAAGACGAGGCCGCCGCTGCCGTAAAGGCCGCACAAGATAAGGCTGTGGAGCTTGAACAGCAGCGGGATCGCCTTCTCAAGGAGCAGGAAGAGCTCGAAACACAGAAGAAGGAGATCGAGGAAAAGGTCGATAGCCTAAACGAGGCGCAGCGCGCTGCCTTTGTGGGCCGCTTCGGTGCTAAGGACGTCGACGTTGCTGCCTTGTCCGACGGTTCCGGTTCCAAGGCCGTCGAAGCTGCCCTTACCCGCTTGGGTGCGCCGTATGGCTGGGGTGCTACGGGCCCTGACGTCTTTGACTGCTCAGGTCTTATGCTTTGGAGTTATCAGCAGATGGGCAAGTCCATTCCGCGTACCTCGCAGGCGCAGCTCGCAGGTGGCACCCAAGTCCCACTCGATCAGCTCGAGCCCGGTGACATCATCGGTTATTACCCAGGAGTTACCCACGTCGGTATGTACGTCGGCGATGGCAAGGTAGTACATGCTTCGACCTATGGCGTGCCGGTTCAGGTTGTTCCGGTGGACTCTATGCCGATCCAAGGAGCGGTGCGCTACTAGAGTAGGGCGCATGGCGCGCACACTACTGGTTAGCAATGACTTCCCGCCCACGATTGGCGGGATTCAGTCATATCTACGGGACTTCGTCTCCACCCTGGATCCTTCCGAGGTTGTCGTCTTTGCCTCGACGCAGGATGCTGAGGCCGCCGCGCTTTACGATGCCGCCCAGCCCTACCAGGTCATCCGTTGGCCGCGGCGCATTATGCTGCCTACTCCGGCAACCGTGCGCGAGATGCAGCGGCTTATCAAGGCCTATGACATCGACATCGTTTGGTTCGGTGCGGCAGCCCCTCTTGCATTGATGGGTAAGGCTGCCAAGGAAGCCGGCGCGACCAAGGTTGTGGCCACTACTCACGGCCACGAGGTGGGGTGGTCCATGCTTCCGGTTGCCCGTCAGGCGCTGCGGTGCATCGGAGAGCACGCTGATGTTATTACGTATATCTCCGACTACACGCTGCGTCGCTTGCAAGCGCCCTTTGGCCCTGGGCCGAAGTGGGTGCATCTTCCCTCTGCGGTGAGCCTGGAGGATTTTCAGCCGGCCGATGAGCAGAAAAAGCAGGCTGCGCGTGCGCACTTCGGTTTGTCAGATGGTCCCGTCATCACGTGTATTTCCCGCTTGGTCCCGCGCAAGGGGCAAGACCAGCTGCTGCGAGCTCTGCCGAAGGTTCGCGCGCAATTTCCCAATGCACAACTGCTCATCATTGGTCGCGGCCGCTACCGGAAAGCTTTAGAGCGGCTCGCCGAAATCTATGCCCCCGACGTCATCATCCGCGAGGCCAAAGACATTACGGAGCTGCAGATGGCCCTGCACGCCGCCGATGTCTTTGCCATGCCCGCGCGTACCCGTGGGGGAGGCCTCGACGTCGAGGGCTTGGGCATCGTCTACCTTGAGGCCCAGGCCTGCGGCGTGCCCGTCATTGCCGGTGACTCCGGCGGCGCACCGGAGACCGTCACGGATGACACCGGCATCGTGGTGCGCGGTTCAAGTGTTGCCGAATTGGAGGAGGCATTGTGCGCCTTGCTAGGCGATGCTCCTCGCGCCCGCCGCATGGGCCAGGCTGGCCGCAACCACGTGGAGAAGGCATGGACGTGGGAAATCATGGGTGGGCGCCTGCGTGAAATCTTGGCTTAGTGACAGAGATTAATTTCTTTATCGATTCCGCTCGAACATGCAGAATGTGACCAATACCCCGGCGGGGGTATATCCTGTTGTGCATGCTTGAACACGCTCAACCTGCCGCGGACTCCGGATTCACCATTGGATTCGACATCGGCGGCACCAACCTACGCGCGGCGACCATCAGCGCGGAGGGCAACATTGTTGATTCGGTGAGCGTGCCAACTGCGGATAGCGCCCGCCAGCTAGAAGATGACATCGTCCAGGCCGTAGACACCCTGCGTGAGAAGAATGAGATCTCCGCAGTCGGCTTGGCACTCGCCGGCTTTTTGGATCCCCAGTGCGAAACCGTGCGCTTTGCCCCGCACTTGCCGTGGCGCGATGCGCCGGTGCGCGAAATTTTGAGCAAGCGGCTCGGTCTACCCGTACGCCTCGAGCATGACGCTAACTCCGCAGCGTGGGGAGAGTGGCGCTTCGGTGCCGGTCGCGGCGCCAAGGACTGGGTGTTCTTCTCTGTCGGCACCGGCATTGGCGCAACCTTGATGACCGAGGACAAGATTTACCGCGGCGCGTTCGGCACGGCCCCAGAATTCGGCCACCTTACCGTGGTCCCGGGTGGACGCGAGTGCTCCTGCGGCAAGCGCGGCTGCCTAGAACGCTATGCCTCCGGTACCGCATTGCCCGATACCTGTGAGGAGCTGCGCCCAAGCTATTCCACCACGCTGCCAGTAGGTGCCGAGGGAGTAGAAATCACCACCGCCGCACGCGCCGGCGATCCTCTCGGCCTAGCCGTCATGGAGCACTTCGGAACCTGGCTGGGCCAGGGCCTTTCCATCGTGGCAGACGTCTTGGATCCCGAGCTGATCGTGATTGGCGGCGGCGTCGCCAATGATGCGGATCTCTACCTAGACACCGCGCGCGAGAACATGGCGCGCCAAATAGTAGGGGCGGGGCATCGCCCGCTGGCCCGCGTGGCCACCGCAGATCTGGGCTCAGCGGCGGGTATGATTGGCGTAGCTGACCTAGCCCGCAATGGGCTTGCCATAGGTTAATTAAACGACAGGGACAACGCGATGCGAAACAAGTGGTACTGGGCATTTAAGAACATCTTTTTCGGTCCTGCCTTGCGGTTGTGGAACCGCCCGTGGACTGAAGGCATGGATAACATTCCCACTGCAGGCCCAGCGATTCTTGTCTCCACGCACCAAGCGGTGATGGACTCTTTCTTCTTCCCACTGATGTGCCCGCGTCAGATCACCTTCTTGGCCAAGAGCGAGTATTTCACTACCCCGGGCTTGGTGGGCCGCGCGCAAGCGTGGTTCTTCAGCTCGGTCGGCCAGGTCCCTGTCGAGCGCGACAGCGACAACGCCAGCGATGCCATGCTGGAATCCGCACAGCTGATTCTGAATAGGGGAGACCTGTTTGGCATCTACCCGGAGGGCACCCGTTCTCCTGATGGCCGCATCTACAAAGGTCGTACTGGTATGGGGCGCATCGCCATGACCACCGGGAAGAAGGTCATTCCGATCGCCATGATCGGTACCCGCAAGGCCAATCCGATCGGCAGCTGGGTGCCGCGTCCTACCAAGGTCGGCATGCGCGTTGCCGAGCCGATCGATCCGCATGAGTGGGCAGCGGAACGCGGTTTGGACCCGAATGAGCATGACACCATTCGTGCTTTCACCGATTACGTTATGCAGGAATTGGCCGAGCTTTCCGGCCAGCCATATGTCGATGTCTATGCCTCTGAGGTCAAAGCCTCCCTGCAAGCAGGCAAGGGCTATCCTGCAGGCGCGGAACCAAAATACGAGGCGCACTAGGCGGTGAGTTCCCCTAAGGCTCGATTAGCGTGGCCTGACATCGCCAAGGGTATTTCCATCCTTGGCGTTGTTCTTTTGCACGTCACGCTCACTGTTCCCGAATCCAGCGAGACCCGACTTGCGGCCCTCAACCTCTGGCTAGACCCGCTGCGTTTGCCCCTCTTCTTCCTCGTCAGCGGCTACTTTTCTACGAAGGTTTTTAACTTCACCTTCCCGCAGCTTTTCGCGCGCCGCCTGTGGTATTTCATCGTGCCCTATGTGGTGTGGATGGCCGTGGAATTGCAGGTAAAACGCCTCGAATTACACTGGGTCTTTGAAAGCGACATCTTTGATCGCAATGAGATGTTGTTCAACATGGTCTTTGGCCATACGATGGCCTGGTTTATCCATTCTCTGATCTTCTTCAACATCTTCTTGTGGTGCGTACGCAAGCTGCCCGGCTGGCTGGCCGTGCTTTTAAGCTTTACGCCGCTGTTGTTCATGGCGTGGCAGGCGCACTTTACCTTCATTGCCAAGGCAATGATGTTCCTGCCGATGTTCGTAGCCGCGGCTTTCTTCCGGGACTGGATTACCCGCTTCGCCTCCGAAATCGAGGCACCTTTCAAGGGACACTTTGGCCTTTCCACCGCCTTTTTCTACGGCGGCACCATTGTGGCTTACCTCTGCGGCTCCTTTTTCCGCCGTGCTTGGGATTCTTATCCCGAGGAGGTCTTCATTCCGTGGCCGCTGCCCGGTGCGGAGTACCTGACCTCTAACGAGGTGCACATCTTGGTCCGCTTCGTGGAACAGGCCTTGGAGGTCCCGCTGGGCATTGTGCTTGCGATTTGGGTCTCTTATGTCCCGGTTCTGTCCAAGGGATTGCGCTTTATTGGCTCGCACACGCTGCCCATCTACTTGGCGCATCCCATCGGCCTTACAGTGGGCTATGGCTTCTTCATGGCTTGGTTCCCACATGAGGTCACTCTGCACGGCGAGCACTTGCTGGATAACACCTGGTTCTGGTTGATCGCCTGCTTCGTCTTTGCAGCCATTGCCTCTCTGGCGCTATGGGCGCTGGG
The DNA here is from genome assembly GCF_001807315.1 of Corynebacterium sp. HMSC06D04. Taxonomy (NCBI): domain Bacteria; kingdom Bacillati; phylum Actinomycetota; class Actinomycetes; order Mycobacteriales; family Corynebacteriaceae; genus Corynebacterium; species Corynebacterium sp. HMSC06D04. The sequence goes on along the minus strand of NZ_KV788559.1, from coordinate 246,953 downwards.
GCGTGTGCCGATTGTAGGCTGGCTGCTCAAACCGCCGTACATCTCGCATCTCATCGACGCGCCTGCACAGCAGGATTATCATCCGGAAAACACTCCGCGGCAAGACCCAAAGGCCCACCGCTGCGAGCGGGCCCCCTGCTGCAGCGCACGCCGCCGCGACTAGCAGGTGTATGCGTGGGAGCGGGGGTCGGGCGGCGTCGCCAAGCACCGCCTCTTGCACCCCAGACCCCAAGGCATGCTGGGGGAGGGAAGCCAAGTAAGATTAGGCCCCGTGCGCTACTTCTATGACACCGAGTTTATTGAGAATGGAAAGACCATCGAGCTGGTCTCCATTGGTATCGTCGGCGAAGATGGCAGCGAATTTTATGCGGTATCTACCGACTTCAACCCCGCGCATGCCAACGCGTGGGTGCGCGAGAACGTTCTCGATAAGCTGCCTTCCCCGAGCGATCCCGTCTGGAAGTCGCGCGATCGCATTCGCGAGGAGCTCATAGAGTTTCTCACCAAGCATTCCACTCCGGTCGAGCTCTGGGCTTGGGTGGGTGCCTATGACCACGTGGTTTTGGCCCAGTTGTGGGGCGATATGGCGGGCTTGCCCAAGCGCATCCCGCGCTATACCCGCGAGCTCAAGCAGTACTGGGAATTCGCCGGCTGCCCAAAGTTGCCGCCGGTGCCGCAGGGCAATCACGACGCGCTTGTCGACGCCCGTCATAACCTAGCCAAGTTTCGCGCCTGCATGGAGGCACTACCGCTGACAAGAGCCAACCAAGTAACTATCTAGTCCCAAACTATCCTGCGGCAGGGGGCTAATGGTTAAATAGCCATGTGAGTTGGACAGTAGATATTCCTAAAGAAGCACTTCCGGATCTTCCGCCTTTGCCTGCCGGCATCGAGGAGCGATTCCGGGATGCCATCGCACGCAATGCCAAGCAGCAGCCGAGCTGGGATCGCGCGCAGGCAGATAACGTGCGCAAGATTCTGGAATCCGTGCCGCCCATTGTCGTGGCGCCGGAGATTGAGGAGCTTAAGCGCAAGCTTGCCGACGTCGCGCTCGGCAAGGCATTTCTGCTGCAAGGCGGCGACTGCGCTGAGACCTTTGAATCCAATACCGAGCCGCACATCCGCGGCAACGTGAAAACCTTGCTGCAGATGGCAGTGGTGCTCACCTATGGCGCTTCGACCCCGGTTGTGAAGTTGGGTCGCATCGCCGGTCAGTACGCGAAGCCGCGTTCGGCGGACATGGACTCAAAAGGTTTGCTCAACTACCGCGGCGACATCGTCAACGGTGTTGAGCCCACCGAAGAGGCCCGGCGTCACGACCCAGCCCGCATGATTCGGGCCTACGCTAATTCTTCGGCTGCCATGAACCTGGTGCGTTCGTTGACTTCGTCTGGCACCGCCGACCTGTACCGCCTGCACGAGTGGAACCGCGAATTCGTGGCCAACTCCTCGGCTGGTGCGCGCTACCAGGCGCTGGCCGATGAAATCGAAAACGGCTTGGCTTTCATGAACGCCTGCGGCGTTTCTGACGAGACCCTACGTTCTGCTGAGATCTACTGCTCCCACGAGGCCCTGTTGAAGGACTACGAGCGTTCCATGCTGCGCCTTGGCGTGGATACCAACGGCGAGACCAAGCTTTACGATCTTTCCGCCCACCAGCTGTGGATTGGTGAGCGTACCCGCGGCCTCGAGGACTTCCACGTCAACTTCGCCGCGCTCATCGGCAACCCCGTGGGCATCAAGCTTGGCCCTGGAGTTACCCCGGAGCAGGCGGTGGAGTACGCAGAAAAGCTCGACCCGAACCGCGAACCAGGACGCCTGACCATGATCACCCGCATGGGCCACGACAAGGTGCGTACCGTCTTGCCAGCAGTGGTCAAGGCAGTAGAAGACTCCGGGCACAAGGTGGTCTGGCAGTGCGATCCGATGCATGGCAACACCTTCACGGCGTCGAATGGTTACAAGACCCGTCACTTCGACAAGATCGTCGACGAGGTCCAGGGCTTTTTCGAGGTCCACCGCGAGCTGGGCACCCACCCAGGCGGCGTGCACCTTGAGTTCACCGGCGAGGACGTCACCGAGTGCTTGGGCGGCGCTGAGGACATCACCGACCTGGACTTGCCAGGTCGTTACGAGTCCGCAGTGGACCCGCGTCTCAACACCCAGCAGTCCCTGGAGTTGTCCTTCCTCATAGCGGAGATGCTGCGCAACTAGCGGGCAAAGACCGCTACTTAGGCTAGGAACTGCGGCAAGAAGCCGTAGTTGCCTGAGCCAAACCACCAGCCGCCGATCGCCACGGCGACGGTAGCTAGTGCCACGAGCGCCAGGAAAAGCAGCAGTGAGAAGACACTGCGGTTAGTTTCCCGGCGCTCTTCTGGTTCCTCCTCTGCGATGCGGGAGAGCTGATTGTGCTGTTGCGGGGCAGGAGCCGGCGCCTGCTGCGGCATCGGAGCCGGTGGAGTTTGCGGAGTCGGGGGCACCTGCCCGGCGTAGGGATCGATGCGTGTCTGCGATGGATAAGCCGCCGGCCGCGGGGCGGCTGGCGTATCGGCTCGCGTTTCGAAGCTAAGAGGCGCGCGCTGCGGCTGCTGCGGAACGTATTCGGTTACCGGTTCTTCTTCGGCAGGCCGCGGCTGGGGCGCCGGGCTTTCCAACGCCGTGGTGGCGTCGAAGACGTGGGTAGCTCCCGTGCCGGAGAAATCCGTGGGCTGCTCGGCAGTGCGGGCGGCGGCAGCGTTGCGGGGGACAGGGACAGTGAAGTCGGGGAGTGCGAGCTCCCGTGTGACGTCGTCAAGCGCGTCTAAGAACTCGCCCGCGTCGGCAAAGCGCTCGGACTTCTCTCGCGCCGTGGCGGTGGCGACGAGGGCGTCGAAAAGCTTCGGCACTCCCGCAATGCGGGACGAAGGTGCCGGCACGTCTGCCTGCAGGCGTGCCTGCGCGTGCTCCAATGGGGTAGCGCCACGGAAAGGAACGCTGCCTGTCAGAAGCTCGAAGAGGACGATGCCGGCGGAATAAACATCGGAGGCCGCCGTAATCGGCTCACCGGTGACCTGCTCTGGCGAAAGATACGACACCGTACCGATGATCTGGCTCGAGCCCCGCTCCGCTGCGGCCGAACGCACCAGACCAAAATCCCCCACCTTCACGCGGCTCTGTGCGGTAATCAGCACGTTGTCTGGCTTGATATCGCGATGGACTAAACCCGCGCGATGGACTTCATCCAAGCCCATGAGCATCGGGTGCATGACCGCCGCCGCGGCGTGTGCCGGCATGGGGCCGCGCTCGGCGAGCAGCTCGCGCAAGGTGCCGCCGGTGATAAGTTCCATGATGAGAAAAATCGGCACGCCATCGGAAGAGAAGTCATGCACTCCCACGAGGTTTGGATGCTGCAGCTGCGCCATCGCGCGGGCCTCGCGCTCGAAACGCTTCACAAAGGCCGGATCGTCTTGATAGTGCTCATGCATTACCTTCGCCGCCACCGCACGGCCTAAGCGCATGTCGACGCAGCGATAAACCGTGGACATGCCGCCCCGCGCGATCGGTCGATCGACGCGATAGCGGTCCTCGAGAATGTCGCCTACTTCCAGCCTTGTCATGTAATCCAGTATGGCTGATAGACGCAGCGATGTGGTATCCGGCTAAGGTTGTGTCTGTGACTAATCCACAGATGAATTCCGAACAGGCCAAGAACGAAGAAATCGCTGCCCTCCTGGAAGGCGAGGAGCTGTTGACGCTGCAAGAGGTGGCGGACAAGCTCGACCTGCAGATTACCCGCGTGTTTGATCTGCTGGGCGCCCGCAAGTTCATCGCGTGGCGCAACGCAGAAGGTACCCGCTTGGTGCCGGCTGCCTTCTTTAATCAGAAGGGCGTTATCTCCAAGTATGTTTCAGGCGTTATCACTGTGCTTAGCGACGGCGGTTTTAACGACCAGGAGATCTTCATCCATCTTTTCACCGAAGATGAAACTCTCCCGGGCCGCCCGATCGACGCCTTGCACGGCCACCTGGCGCGCGAAGTTATCCGCCGCGCGCAGGCTTCTGCTTTCTAGGCAGTAGCTTTTTCTGCAGACTCTGCTTTTATGGGTTCTTGGGCTGCGTTCTTTCGCAGCCCATCGCCGATCTTGGGGCTGACGCCAGCGAAGATCCACTGCGTTAAAGCCCACGCGGCAACGACCATGGCGATATCCCACCACCAGTTATAGAGCTGGTGGTTGCCATCGCCGGAGAAAGCGACGCCGATAAACAGCGATACGCCGGTGGTTATCTTCAGCAGCAACAGCGGTGGGCGGAAGGTGCCCATCAGCGTCAGCACCGAGGCGTAGTACCAAGGCAGCGTCACCGAGTTGAAGAGGAACGCCACCTGGTAGGCGCCCGCAGTGCCGGCGATGGCACGGCGCACACTGCCGCGGCCCAGCCACCACATGGCCACCAAGCCGATGAGCATCAAAGCCATCGAAATGGTGCGCAGTACGTTCAGCACGCCGTTGTAGGTGGTATCCGGGCTGAAGATCTGAATCAGCGGAATCATGACATCGGCGGCAAAGGTAGGGCCAGCTAGGGGATTGACCACCTTAGAGTTGCCGCTGATCTGCGAAAGCCAGCCCCAGGAGCTGCCCGAAGCCCAGGTAATCGCAGCCACTGCAAGGCCTACCTCAGCTAAAGCCACGATGCCGGAGAGCACAAAAGCACCAAGCTGGCGCCCGCGCGAGGCCGAGCCCGGCGCATAGTGCAGCACCATCATCCACACCACGAAGGGGGCTGCGAAGATAGCTGTGGCTTTAAGCGCCACCGCGACGCCGATGAGCAGCAAGCCAATGTGGAATCGTTTCTGCACCGCGGCCAGCAGCCCCAGGGACACCAAAGCCACCATCACGGACTCGTTGTGCATGCCAGCTACCAAGTGCAGAACCACAACCGGGTTGGCCACGCCGAGCCACAGCGCGAGGGCAGGATCGCCGTCAAGGGCGCGGGTGAGTTGCACAATCGCCCACGCGATGACCGCAAAGCCAAGCACGGAAATCGCCTTGTAGATGATGATGCCGGCGGCTACATTGTCCCCGACTACGCGCGTGACTGCCTCGGCCATCCACAAGTGCAGCGGGCCATATGGGGTAGTGGTGTTGCGCCAGTCATGGGAGACCTCTAGCAGGAACGGGCCTGGATTGACCGCCGCGCCTTCCGTATAAGGATCGAAGCCATCGCGTACCATGGCGCCCTGCATCAAATAGGAATAGACATCGCGCGAGGCCAGGGGAGCGGCGAAGAGCAAAGGCGCAATCCAAGCGCTCAACATAATGCGGATAGAGCGTAGGCCACCGTTGGGCTGAGGGTTCTTCAGCTGCGGATTAATGACCTGACGGCCTGCCAAAATCCAGGCTGCAACGAGGCCAAACAAGCCGACCCAGTAGAGCACCATGCCCACGTTGCGGCCATGGCCATAAGCCAAGAAACCGACGTTTAGCGCTTCGAGGAAACCGCCGCGATTGCGCGTGGCGCCGCCCGAAAACGAGGCAAAGGCCAAGATGATGCTGGCGATGATTCCCACTGGCAGCGCATTGGGCAGGCGCACGGTATAAATCTTGTGACCTTTCTCAGGTGCGGTCATAGTGCCTACATTCGACGGGCAGTGGACTTAATAGCCAATGCCTCGAGGGTCTCAGTGACTGCAGGATCAACATGGGCCTTGCGCAAGTGGCCCAAGCCGGACTCGGTTAGTGCCGAAATCTGCTCCTCCAGCATTTGCGGGGCGCCGGAGTCAGCGATAATTTGAGCCATCTGCGCGATTTCGGCTGGGTCTTCCGTGTTGCCAATGAGCGAGCGCAGCACCTTCGCGGATGCTGGGTCCTTTTCATCAGCGCGCTGCAAAGCCAGCGAGAGCAGCACGGTGCGCTTGCCTTCGCGCAGATCATCACCGGCGGGCTTGCCGGTGATTGCTGGGTCTCCAAAGACGCCTAGCTGGTCATCGCGCAGCTGGAAGGCGATGCCGATGTCGCGGCCGTAGCCACGGAAGGCGCTGATAAGCGCGGCGTCAGCACCTGCCACCGCGGCGCCCAAATGCAGCGGGCGCTCGATGGTATAGGCGGCCGTCTTATAACGGTTCACGGAATTGGCCAAAGTGGGGTCCTCAGAGCCCGCTGCCTCTAGCGAGATATCGAGCAGCTGGCCGCCGATGACCTCGGTGCGCATGCCCGCCCATGGGCCGCGCGCACGCTGCAAAGCCGCGCTGCTTAGACCTGAACCTTGCAGCATGTCTTCGGCCCAAGCCAGCGCGAGGTCACCGACGAGGATGGCAACCGACTGACCAAAGAAGTCTGCGTCACCGTGGAAGTTCTGTGCGCGATGCTGCGCTGCGACGGCGCGATGCACTGTGGGGTTGCCGCGGCGGGTATCAGAGGAATCGATGATGTCATCGTGGATAAGCGCGCAGGCCTGAATGAATTCCAGCGACGATGCGGCGGTGGCCATGGCTTGCGGATCTTCTTCGCCGTCCAAGCCGCGTGCGCCCAAGAAACCCGCCCACGCGTAGGTGGGGCGGATACGCTTGCCGCCGTCGAGGACAAAGTTTTCCAGGTAAGACGTGGCGCTAACGACGGGGCCGCCGATTTCGGCGACCTCGGGGCGGCGCTGGTCTAAAAACTCTAGGAGCTTTTCGCGGGCGGTATCCGGGAACTGCTCTAGGGAAGGAATGCTGTTGTCTTTCACTCCCCACACGTTACCTGTTGAACCGGACATTCCCTGTTACGTGGGGGAAAGCGGCAGGCGTGCCGCGAGAATTGCAAAGGCACGGGAATCAGCGGGGTATTCCAACCCGCGCAGCACATCGAAGAATCCCACCTTACGGTAGAGCCCAAATGCCGCGTTGGCCTCGTCGGGGACCTCCGGTGTCGACAGCAAAAGGTAACTGGCAGGAGCGTTCCACGCCAGCTCCTTTATTAGCGCCAATCCCAGCCCATGCCCTTGCAGGTTCGGCGCGACATGAATCTCGGCGAGCTCAAAGTAGTTGTGGAGAATCTGCAGCTGCGCCTGAGTGGCCCCGCCGGCTTCGGCGAATCCCCTCCGCAGCTGCCGGTCCCACCAGGTGTCGGGCGAACCAATGAAGCCATAAGCGACGCCGCCGATTCCGTACTCATCTTCCGCGATCACCGCCGTAAAACCTGGCCGCATGATGTCTGCTTTCCATGCCTTGATTCGATTTGCACGCATGGTGGGGCTATATCCCATGGCGGCGATGTAAATATCGACCAAGGGGGGCGCCAGCATGGCGAACTCGTGCGGGCTCAAGCGACGAATACGAAAACTCACGTCTTTAATATCAGCAGATCTTGGCAGAGTTCGACAAGGAATTCCGGCAAAAGTTCCTGCCCTGCTTGGCGACGCCCCGATAAGGGGAGGGCATGTTCGAAAATAATTGTCTGTAGTGCGAAAACCATTGCCTTATTCGAACATTTGAACTAATCTGGAAGTAGATGTCCAGTGCACGCTCTAGATTTATGGTCAACAACAGCAAAGGAGGAGCATCATGGCACAGGTTATTTCTGCAACAGCGCAGTTCAGGGGGTCGCGCGCTGCCGCAGGCGCGTTCAAGCGTGACCGTTTTCTAACGCAAGCCGGAGACCTTCTGTCGCAGGCCCGCGCCATGGCTGCCACTGAGCGTTGGGACCAAGCTCTCGAGTTTGCATACCAGGCGGGTCTGCGCACTGCCGGTGCGCGTATCGCAGATTCCGCAGTGTCAAAGCGGCGCCGTTTGCCCTCGAGTGCGTGGGAGCAGCTGGCCATGGTGGGCGCTTCCGAGAAGGATTGGGCGGAGCGTTTCCATGGATATTCCCGCCTTCGTTCTCGTGTGGCCTCCGGGCTGGATGATGCGCCGGATGAAGAAGTCGTTGTAAAGCTAATGGCCTTGGCTGCGGAATTTTTGGCAGAGGTTGAAGAGGGGATTGTCTTCGGTTCTCTTGCTGCCTAGCTGCGTGGTTTCGGGGCCAGCTATTTACTCCGGGTGTGACGTTGCCCAATAGTGGTGGGGGCAGACTGTGCTTGCGGGAACTTACTGATTACTCTGGGCGTTAGATAGTTAGTAGTTCACGAATCATGGTGTAATCCAAAGCCTGTGCGGTGGCGCGTAGTTGCATTGCAGCGTGGATTTTTGGCCCGATGCCCATTGAGATCAATTGGAGGAAAAGTGTCGCTTTCCGAGCACGAGCAGCAGGCACTGCGTGAAATTGAACGATCCTTGATGCAGGATGATCCCAAGTTTGGTTCCTCCGTTACGGGTGACTCCGGCTTTGGTAACGGCGGCGCCATCACCCTGCGCGGGGTTGCCCTCATCGTTGTTGGCCTTTTGCTGATGGTTGGCGGCGTAGCTTTGGCGCAGCAGTCACTGTGGTTTGTGGCCTTGTCTGTGCTGGGCTTCCTCGTGATGTTCGGTGCTGGCGTGTGGATGCTGCGCGGCCGTAAAGAGGCTGTTAGCTATAGCGCGCCGCGCCGCCCGGCTGGCAACCGTCAAGGCGTGAGCTCCCGCCTTGAGGAGAACTTCCGCCGCCGTTTCGAATAAGCTACCCGCTTTTTGGCGCTAGGGCCCGCATCCTTCTGGATGCGGGCTTTTAGTTTTCTCTGAGCTTTATCTCCCACTTTTACCCATTCCGCCCACTTCGACCCACATTCCCCACTTTGTCCCACTGCGGGGTGAGTGTGGCCTTTTGCGTGCGTTGGGCGGCGGTGCGTATCCCGGCGGTGTGCGAGGCGGCTGTGGGGTGTTCAAGAGGATTACCAGCCCTGGAAAACCAGACTTCCTGTTCGTGGTTTAGTTCGCTATGGGGTGATTGAAAACCGTCCTTGAACTCTGGGTTTCCGGCCCTGGGTATTTGTCGAAACGGATATAAAGACGGGCCGCCAAACGTCGATACCCGGGCCAGCAGCTGCAATTGGGGTAGCCGTAAACGCGCATCGCGGGCTGAGCGGGGACTGCGCTAATCGCAATATGCGGGGTTCAAGGTAGCGGTGGGACGCAATATGTTGGTGTGATTGGTGGGGTAATTGGGGTGTTTGTAGGGCGTTGTCAAGGGGGTGGCTGGGGAATTCTTCCCACCATCAAAACGGTCTTCTACCTTGGCTGATTTGTCGGAAAACTTTTAAACACGCAGTCGAGGGTGACAGAAGTGGGGGAAAGTGGGGTAGAGTGGGGCACAGTGTAGAACCGAGGGCCTGTGGATGTGTGTTGAACATCTGCCGGCGCGAGGGGCTGCACAGAGGAATCCGGAGTTTCGAGTAACAGGAAGGTGGACCCGGGATGTTTCTCGGTACCTACACTCCCAAGCTCGATGACAAAGGGCGGCTAACGCTTCCAGCGAAGTTCCGTGAAGAGCTGGCGGGTGGCCTCATGGTCACCAAAGGTCAGGACCATTCCTTAGCGGTGTACCCGCGTGAGGAGTTTGCGGCGCGAGCGCGAAAAGCGGCGGCGGTATCTCGTACGAACCCAGATGCGCGTGCGTTTATCCGTAACTTGGCAGCAAGTGCGGACGAGCAAAGGCCAGATGGGCACGGGCGAATCACGCTTTCAGCAGCCCACCGCGAGTACGCAAGCCTCAAGAAGGAGTGCGTGGTTGTCGGTTCGGTGGACTTCCTTGAAATCTGGGACGCAGCCGCGTGGGCTGAGTACCAGGCGCAAACTGAAGATGCTTACTCGGCGGCAGACGCCGATGACGTACTCGCTGGCTTGCTTTAGACATGCAGCTAGCGATGAGTGCGTGTACGGACTCTGCCCGAGGTGGATGCTCTGGTGTACTTCCCCGATATCAGAAACCTGCCTCGGACAGGGCCCTATACGCACTCTTTTGCACTGTAAGACAATTTTTCATAAGTGGGGGGTGACTAGCAGCGATGACGGCTCAGGACAATAACTCGGCAGTAAATTACGACGTAGCGGATAATCACGGCCACGTGCCGGTTATGCGTGAGCGCATGGCACAGCTGCTAGAACCTGCTGTTGCGGGCGATAACGCAGTGCTTATCGACGGCACCTTGGGGGCCGGCGGGCACACCGAGTACTTCTTGAACAAGTTCCCCAACGTCCGCGTAATTGGTGTCGACCGCGATGGCGCCTCCTTGGCGGCAGCCACCGAACGCCTTGCGCCCTTCGGAGATCGCTTCGTCGGCGTGAATGCCCGCTTTGATGATGTGTGTGCGGAAATCGAGCGCGCAGAGGGCGCGATTTTCGACGTCGCGCGTGAGCACGGAATCGCCGGAGCGCTCTTCGATTTGGGCGTTTCCTCGATGCAGCTTGACCAGGTCGAGCGCGGTTTTGCTTATAAGACCGACGCGCCTTTGGATATGCGCATGGACCCTTCGCATGGGATTACCGCTGCGGACATCCTCAATACTTATAGCCACGGCGATTTGGCGCGTATCTTGAAGACCTACGGCGACGAACGCTTCGCCGGAAAGATTGCCTCCGCCGTCCTCAAGGAGCGCGAGAAGGAGCCCTTTAGCAACTCTGAGCGCCTCGTTGAACTGCTTTATGCCACCATCCCGGCTGCCACCCGCCGCACTGGCGGGCACCCTGCAAAGCGCACTTTCCAGGCGCTGCGCGTGGAGGTTAACCGCGAGTTGGAGGCAATCGAGCAGGTTATTCCTGTCATCACTGACGCGCTCACCGTGGGCGGGCGTGCGGTGTTCATGAGCTATCAGTCGTTGGAAGATCGCATCGTCAAACAGGCTTTTGCCGAGCTGACGAAGTCGAAAACTCCCGCCGGTTTGCCGATGGACCTGCCGGGTACCGCTCCGAAGTTCAAGACCGTCACCCGCGGTGCGGAAAAGGCGAGCGCCGAAGAGATCGAGGAAAACTCCCGCGCTGCTTCGGTTCGCGTCCGCGCTATCGAGCGTCTTGAGGGTGAGCCTTCGCTGCACCCACCGGGAGGCACGTCATGAGTCTCAACGAACGCATCCCTGAACGTAACTACTCCGCACAGACTTTTCAGAACCCAGCACTAGGAAGGACCCGCACCATGGGGGCGAGCCGCGACTTTACTACCGGAACTGATACCGGAGCCGCCACGACTCTTCTCGAGCCAGGCCGCCGTGCGGTCCCACAGCGTACTCCGCGCCGCGTCCCGCATCGCACACAAGTGCCGACGCGCCGCGGCAACCGCTTGGGTTCGAAGCAAGTCGTGTCTTTCCGTGGCCGCCGGCTTCCGCAGCAAACCACCAAGAAGAACTCGCTGTTTACCCGGCTATCTTTCATCGCAATCGGCTTGCTGATTTTCGGCGTGGTCGTCTCCATGTGGCTGTCCGGTATCTCCACCGCGCAGACCTTCGTGGTCAAGGATCTCACTGCCCAGGAGTCTGAGCTGGATAACCAGCTTGAGACTTTGAACCGCGACCTCGAAAACGTGCGTTCGGCATCCGACGTAGCGCGCCGTGCCAACGAGGCCAAGATGGGCGTTCCGACGCAGCCGGGCATCGTTGAGGTTGACCCAGAAGGTAACCCGCAAGAGAAGCGCCCAGCGGATCCGGCAACCGAAGCAATCGTTGACGTCAACGGCGCACCGGTTCGACCGGGACAGGCTTCCAGTGACCCGGATGCAACCAAGGATGTTTCCGGTAGCTTGAACGAGGTGCCGCAAGGCCGCCAACGCACGGACCGACAGCCAGGTGAAGAGAACGCCTCATCGCCGGCACCAGGCGCGCAGGTGGAATTGCCAAACATTCCGGCGCAAGCGCCGTATGCCAACTAGCTGTGAATGTGGTTTCTTCGGATGTGCTCGCGCGTGCCTGCGCGAGCACTTCGCATTTATAGGGCAAAATCTTGATCCAAGACTGTCTGCAGCGCGATGAGCTGTAAAAAGATAATCGGCAAAAGGAAAAGGTGACTTTGTGACTCGACCCAATTCAGGTGACCGCTATGGCGGTTCCCGGAGGGACCAGGGGCGCGCCGGCAGGGGCACCCCTGCGGATCGCAATAACCAAAGCCGCCTGGGACGCAACGAAGGCTACCGTCAGGGCCGTCCCACTAACCGCACCCATCGAGGAGCCAACACTGGCTCTGCCATGCCGCGTGCCAATGCGCTGCGTCCGAGTGAGCGCGTCACTGCCGCCAGCCGTGATAAGCAAACCCGCGGTCCTGCGGCACCCGGCCGCTTCAAGTTCTTGCCGCAGAAGGAAATCCTTAGCAAGCGCGTTAAAACCGTCGTTTCTGCGCTGATGGTCGTCCTCGTTATCCTGGGCGGGCGCCTAGCCTGGGTACAGCTCGTGTGGGGCCCGGATCTTGCCGCGAAGGCGGTGGCACAGCGTTCCCGTGTCTACATCGACTCCGCCCGCCGCGGTGAGATTGTTGACCGCAACGGCCAGCGCCTTGCCTACACCATGAAGTCCCGCTCGCTGACCGTTTCCCCGACCCGCTTGCGCGAAGAGCTACGGGAGCAGGAAGAGATTGAGGCAACTGGCGAGGATTCTTTCGACAGCATGGACGAAGCCTCCCGCAACAAGTTCCTAGATGACAAGGTCGAGTCCCGCCTGAAGGAGATGGCTGAGGGCATCCCAGACAAGATCAAGGCCGCGGGCCTTAGCACTGGCGACGTCAATTCCAAGCACATTCTCGATAAGCTCCACGCTGATACGCAGTATGAGGTCTTGGTCCGCAACGTCGATCCTGACGTCGCCGTAAAGATCGCCGAGGAGTACCACGGCTTGGCTGCCGACGAGCAGCAGATCCGCCAGTACCCCAACGGCGCAATTGCCGAAAACGTCATCGGTAAGGTTTCCATGGACGGCCAAGGCCAGTTCGGTTTCGAGGCCTCCGGCGATTCCACACTGACCGGTATCGACGGCAGCTCCACCGAGGACGTTTCCACCAGTGGCCAAGCCATCCCGGGCACCCTGCGCGATCAGGTTCCAGCTACAGACGGCAAGAACGTCACCTTGACCCTCGACCTAGACCTGCAGACCTATGTCCAGCAAAAGCTCGAAAAGGCCCGCGTGAACTCCAAGGCGAAGAACGCCCAAGCAGTCGTTCTCGACGTTGCTACCGGCGAGGTTCTTGCCATGGCTAACACAGGCACCATCGACCCAAACAAGGACATCGAAAAGCAGCTCAAAGAAGACAAGGCCTTCGACAACCGGAGCGTGTCCCACCCTTATGAGCCAGGTTCCGTTGCCAAGGTGATCACCGCCGCTGCCGCATTGCAGGAAGGCGTCACCACTCCGGACGAGGTCCACCAAGTCCCGGGCTCCATCGACATGTCCGGTGTGACCGTCAACGATGCGTGGCAGCACGGCGTCGAGCCGTACACCACTACGGGTATCTTCGGTAAGTCTTCCAACGTCGGTACCCTGATGCTCGCCCAGAAGCTGGGCCAGGAACGCTACGCCAAGTATCTCGAGGCCTTCGGCCTTGGCGAGACCACCGGCATTGAACTGCCAAATGAATCCGCAGGCCTCGTACCGGCTCAGGAACAGTGGTCCGGCGGCACCTTCGCCAACCTGCCCATCGGCCAGGGCCAGTCCTGGACCACCCTGCAATTGGCCAGCGTCTACCAAGCGCTTGCCAACGGCGGCGAGCGCATCGAACCGCGCATTATTTCCTCTATCACCGGCCCAGACGGCGAGAAGGAAAAACTCGACGAGCCGCGCAAGACCCGCGTGGTTAGCGAGGAAACCGCGAAGACCACCGTCGATATGTTCCGCGCCGTGTTCCAGAAGGATCCAAATGGCGTCCAGAACGGCACCGCGGGTGGCAATAACATCGAGGGCTATCAGCTTTCCGGTAAGACGGGCACCGCCCAGAAGGTCGATGAGAAGACCGGCGCCTACTCCAACTCCGCGTACTGGATCACTTTCGCGGGCATCGCGCCTGCCGACGACCCTCGTTTCGTCGTCGCCATCATGCTCGACGAACCGCAGTCGGGCGTCAACGACAACGGTTCCGGCGGCCAGTCTGCTGCGCCGGTGTTCAAGGACATCGCTAGCTGGCTGCTCAACCGCGACAACATTCCACCGTCCAAGCCCGCGCCGGAGCTGACCCTGCGCGCTCAATAAAAACTTCAACGAATACCACACCTTCGCACTACAAAAAGGGGAGAAAGCAATGAGCGTAGACCTAGAAAGCCTCGCTACTATCGGCGGCGGGCGCGTTATCGGTGACGAGACCGTCACTGTTTCCTCCTGCAGTCTCGACTCCAAGGCGATTGCTGCGGGCGGCCTCTTTGCAGCGTTGCCCGGAACCCGCGTGCATGGCGCCCAGTTCGCCGGCGGCACCGAAGCAGCGGCGATCCTCACCGACGAAGCCGGCCTGCAGCACTTGCAGGAAGCAGGGGAGCGCCGCCCGATCATCGTGGTCGAAGACATCCGCGCCGTGCTGGGGCTCATCGCCGCAGAAATCTATGAGCACCCGACGAAGTCGCTGACCGTCATTGCGGTCACCGGCACCTCCGGCAAGACGACCACCAGCTACCTGCTTGAGGCGGGCTTGCTCCACGCTGGCTACAAGGTCGGTCTCATCGGCACCACCGGCACTCGTATCAACCGCACGCCGGTTCCCACCAAGTTGACTACCCCGGAAGCACCGACGCTGCAGGAGCTGTTCGCACGCATGCTCGCGGAGGGGGTTACCCACGTGGTCATGGAGGTTTCCTCCCACGCTCTCGAGCTGGGCCGCGTGCGGGGCACACACTTCAAGGTCGGCGGTTTCAGCAACCTCAGCCAAGATCACCTTGACTTCCACCCGACGATGGAGGATTACTTCGAGGCCAAGGCCGCGCTTTTCGGCGGCCCGCAATCCGCCGCCTCCGCCGTTATCTGCGTCGACGATGAGTGGGGCAAGCGCATGCTGGAGCGCGCCGCCGGTAAGCCGCGCACCGTGGTTGCCACCACCGCAGCAGAGCAGGCACAGCAACTGGCCGACGCCGTCGATGCAACTCTGGTCACCGCGACCCAGACCGGCACCGAGGTCACTGGCGAGCAGCATGTGGATATGAACTTCGCAGGCCAGCAGCATTCCTTCGAGCTGCCGATGCCAGGAAGATTTAATATTGCCAACGCCGCCCTGGCCACGGGCATGGCGGCCGCCGTTGGCGTTGACGTCGAGCAGTTCCTGGCCGGCATCGAGCGCGTGGCCGTTCCAGGCCGCATGGAGCGTATCGACCGCGGCCAGGAATTCGTCGCCGTGGTTGACTATGCCCATAAGCCGGCCGCAGTCGCCGCCGTTCTCGATACCCTGCGTGGCCAGCTCGAGGGAACCGATGGGCGCCTCGCGGTGGTCGTCGGCGCCGGAGGCGACCGCGACTCCTCCAAGCGCCCACTGATGGGTGCTGCCGCCGCAGAGCGCGCAGACCTTGTTGTGGTCACCGACGATAATCCGCGCAGCGAGGATCCAGCCACCATCCGCGCGGCCGTCATTGAGGGCGCGCGCGAGGCATCCTCGACCACCGATATCCGCGAGGTCGGCTCCCGTGCCGCCGCCATCGACGAAGCAGTCCGCTGGGCCGCACCTGGCGACGCCGTCATCGTCGTAGGCAAGGGCCACGAGGTCGGCCAAATCATCGGCGATGAGACTGTTCACTTCGACGACCGCGAAGAGCTCGCACGCGCTCTCGACGAAAAGCTAGCCGGCAACGCGCCACAGGAAAATGCGCGGTACGGTGACACTGTGGAAAAGGAACAAGCATGATTGCATTGACCCTTCAAGAAATCGCTGACATCACTGGCGGTCGCCTCGATTGCGTGGAAGATCCTTCCGTGCAGGTGACTGGATTCGTCGAATTCGATTCCCGCAAAGTCACCCCGGGCGGGCTTTTTCTCGCACTGCCGGGTGCTCGTGTAGACGGCCACGATTTTGCAGAAAAAGCAGTCGCATCAGGGGCAGTTGCTGTGCTGGCGGCACGTCCTGTTGGCGTGTCGGCTATTGTCGTTGAGCCGAAGGGCAAGGTCGAAGGCGACGGCGCCAACGCTGACATTTATGCCAACGATGAAGACGGCTCAGCCGCCGCAGTCATCGAGGCTTTGTCCGCACTGGCACGCGCGGTCACGCAGCGCCTAGCTACCGATTCCGCCCTCAACATCGTGGGCGTGACAGGCTCGGCCGGCAAGACCTCCACCAAGGATCTCATCGCCACTATCTTCCGCGCAGCGGGGGAGACCGTCGCGCCTCCGGGCTCTTTTAACAACGAGGTCGGCCTGCCCTATACCGCTCTGCGTTGCGACGAGCACACCGAATACTTGGTGGCTGAGATGTCCGCCCGCGGTATCGGCCACATTCGCCACCTCACTAACATCACCGCACCCAAGGTCGGTGTGGTCTTGAACGTCGGCTCCGCCCATTTGGGTGAGTTCGGCTCCCGCGAGAACATTGCCCAAGCCAAAGGCGAACTCGTCGAGGCCCTACCGAGCGCGAAAGACGGCGGCGTCGCAGTGCTCAACGCGGACGATCCTTTCGTCGCCGGCATGGCGCCGCGCACGGATGCGAAGGTGGTCTACTACTCGGCCGTGGATAAGCAAGGCTCTAATGTGCAGTACTACGCTACGCAGGTCCAGCTTGACGATGTCGCTCGTGCCTCGTTCATGATGCATACCCCAGACGCGCATCCGCTGCCGGTGAAACTGCAGGTTTTCGGCGCGCATCAGGTCTCCAACGCCTTGGCTGCCGCTGCAGCTGCCATCGAGCTGGGACTAAGCGCCGAGCTGGTAGCCAACGCTCTGTCTGGCCACCGCATTGCGTCGGAGCACCGCATGGACGTGCGCAACCGTCGCGATGGTGTCACACTCATCGATGACTCCTACAACGCAAACCCAGACTCCATGCGTGCGGCCATCGCCGCGCTGGCTTATACCGCGGCGGCGCGTCCCGACGCCCGTTCCATCGCCGTGCTCGGCGAGATGGGCGAGCTCGGCGAGGACGCACTCGACTCGCACCGCCAGTTGGGCAGTGAGCTGGCGAAGTACCACGTAGACCATCTGGTGGCCGTGGGCACTAGCGTCAACACGCGGGCGATGGCGGAAGCGGCACAAGCAAAGGGTATAAATACTAGTATCTGTGCCGATGTTGATGAGGCCGCAAAAATTGTTGACGGCCTTCTGCGTACCGCGCCAGTAGGCGTGGACGATTGGCCAAATAGGGACGCCAAAGATGTCGTCCTCGTCAAAGCTTCGAATGCCCAACGCCTGTGGCTCGTTGCAGAAAAGCTCAACCAGAGCTAGCTCACGAATATTAGAAGGAACCCAAGCAAGTGACACAGATCATCATCGCTGGTGTGGTCAGCTTTCTCGTAGCGATTTTCATCACCCCGCTGCTCATCCGTTATTTCTCGGATGTTGGCAAGGGTCAGGAGATCCGTGAGGACGGCCCGAAGTCGCACCTGCGCAAGCGCGGCACCCCGACCATGGGCGGCCTGGCCATTCTGGCAGGTATCACGGTGGGCTACCTGACGGTGGGAATCTACGGGCAGGTGACCGGCCACGGTGGCTTTACCTTCTCCGGAATCTTGGTGTTGGGCTTGACTCTGGGCCTCGGCGGCTTGGGTTTTGCTGATGACTTCATCAAGCTTTTCAAGCAGCGCAACTTGGGCCTAAACAAGACCGCCAAGTTGGTGGGGCAGCTCGCCCTCGCATTGGCTTTTGGCCTGCTCTGCCTGCAGCGCCCGGATGACACTGGCCTGACACCTGGTACCACGAAGCTGTCCTTCGTTCGAGATATTGAGACTTTCGACTTCGCGGTTGGCCCGACCATCGTGGGAACCATCGTGTTCTTGATCTTCATGTACATCTTGATCGCGGCGTGGTCGAACGCCGTGAACCTTACCGATGGTCTGGATGGTCTCGCAGCCGGCACCACCGCGATTGTCATGGGTGCGTATACCATCATGACCTTCTGGCAGTTCCGCAACTCTTGTGCCACCGAGTTCACAGCCGGCTGCTACCAGGTCCGCGACCCGCTGGATCTCGCGGTTCTCACCGCCGCTGGCCTAGGCGGCTGTCTGGGCTTCCTGTGGTGGAACGCGGCACCGGCGAAGATCTTCATGGGCGATACCGGCTCCCTCGCACTCGGTGGCCTCGTCGCAGGCATTTCCGTGACCAGCCGCACCGAGCTGCTGATGATCATCATCGGTGCGCTCTTTGTCATCGAGACCGTCTCCGTTGTTATCCAGATCGTGGTCTTCCGCACCAGCGGTAAGCGTTTCTTCCGTATGGCTCCAATCCACCACCACTTCGAAAACGGTGGCTGGGCAGAGACCGCAGTGGTCGTGCGCTTCTGGTTGATTGCCGCCATGGCGGCTATGGCCGGCGTTGCTATCTTCTACGGCGACTGGCTCGCTGATTCCGGTATCGGGCTGGTGGGCTAGTCATGTCGTCCGCTGCCTTCGATTTTGCTGCCTCCAATTCCGAGGTCTCGCCCGCGGCTCTGCCTGATTCCTTGCGCGGGCGCATCTTGGTCGCCGGCGCGGGCGTGTCCGGCCGCGGCTGTGCGAGCGTACTGCTGCGCCTCGGCGCCGACGTCGTGGTGGCTGATGGCAACGCGGATTCCCGCGCACGCCTGGAGGCCGACCTTTCTGTCACCACAATCGACGCCGCCACTGCCAACCCCGCCGATTACTCCCTCGTTGTTACCTCTCCGGGCTGGGCGCCGTCCTCGCCGCTTTTGCTCGCCGCAGCTGCGGCCGGGGTAGAGGTCATCGGGGATGTCGAGCTGGCCTATCGTCTTGATGCCGCCAGCGTCTTCGGCGCACCGCGCACCTGGCTTGCCGTCACGGGCACCAATGGCAAGACCACAACCACCGGCATGCTGGCCGCAATCATGGCCGCCGATGAGCAGCGCTCCGGAAAGCGCTCCCAAGCCGTCGGAAACATCGGCACCTCGCCATTCGACGCCCTAGCCGCCAGCCCACGCGTGGACGTCCTCGTCGCTGAGCTTTCCTCCTTCCAGCTGCATTGGTCCTCCCAGCTGCGCGCGGAGGTCGGAGTACTTCTCAACCTTGCCGACGACCACCTCGATTGGCACGGTTCCTTCGGTGCCTACGCTGAGGCCAAGGCAAAGGTGCTTGCCGGCGCCCACGCGGTCATCGGCCGCGACGACTCCCAGGTCCGCGAATACGCCGATGCCGCCGCAGAACGCGGCGCGCTTTCTCCAGACACCCACGCTTTTACCCACACCATTCCGAATGATGGGGAAGTAGGCGTCATCGACGGTCAGCTCGTTATTAACAACGTGGCAGGCGTTAGCGCCACCGTCATCGACGATGTCACCGCCCTTCAGCCCTCTGGTATGGCGGGCATTCTCGACGCCGCAGCAGCCGCCTGCGCTGCTTTGCTCGCCGGTGCCGAGCCGGCCTCAATCACCGAAGGCCTCGAAAGCTACACCGTCGCCGGTCACCGCGGCGAGCTAGTGCACCGCCATAACGGCATCGCTTTCATCGACAACTCCAAAGCCACCAATCCCCACGCAGCCGAAGCCGCGATGCGCGGGTTGGACAATGTGGTGTGGGTCGCTGGCGGCCAGCTCAAAGGCGCCGACGTCAGCGATCTTCTCGACGCCCACGCGGAAAGGCTAAAAGCAGCGGTTGTAATGGGCGTCGACAAGCAAGTGCTCTACGACGCCCTCCAGCAGCGTGGAGTTGCCACCACCGTCATCGAATCCACCGATCCCCTAAGGGCAATGGAGGAGGCGGTTACCGTCGCCGTGCAACACGCCGAACCCGGCGATACCGTCCTTTTGGCGCCGGCTGGGGCATCGTTGGATATGTACCAAGGCATGGCACAGCGCGGTGACTTCTTCGCCGCAGCCGCCCAGCGCATCGCACGTTAACCACGCAATTCAGGAGACTCCATGACCGCAACTAGGCCGCAACAACCAGCGTCGAAGACGCTCGGCCAACGCGTGGGCGAAATCCGCCAACACTACCGCGCGCAACCGGGGCTGGATTACCAGCTGCTGCGGATTATCATCTTTTCGCTGATTGGCATTGGCGTGCTCATGGCGTTCTCCGCATCCATGGCGATCTCCTTCACAGAAAACTCCAACGTGTGGACAGATGCCATCCGCCAGTGCCTGCTCGTGGCAGGCGGCCTGATTTTGTTCTGGATTGCGCTGCGGGTTTCTCCTTATACGCTGCGTAAGTTCGTGCCGTGGCTGCTGCTTTTGTCCATCATCTTGCTCATCGCAGTGTTGATTCCTGGCGTGGGTACCGGTCGTGAGACGGTGGGTTCGCAGTCCTGGATTCCGCTGGGCCCTGTGGCTTTCCAGCCTTCTGAGTTCGCACGTGTCACCGTAGCGATGTACGGCGCTTCGGCGCTGGCGGGCAAGCCGCACCGTTCGATGCGTCTTTCTGACCCATTCATGATGTACTCGCTCATCGCGTCTGTGATGTTCGTGCTCATCGTGTTGCAGGGCGATATCGGCATGGCGGCGTC
The DNA here is from genome assembly GCF_001807315.1 of Corynebacterium sp. HMSC06D04. NCBI lineage: Bacteria > Bacillati > Actinomycetota > Actinomycetes > Mycobacteriales > Corynebacteriaceae > Corynebacterium > Corynebacterium sp. HMSC06D04. The sequence goes on along the minus strand of NZ_KV788559.1, from coordinate 226,566 downwards.
GTTTGCCTTGGTGGTTATCTTCACCTTGCTTTTTGCGGGCGTGAATTGGCGCGTCGCTGCCACCATCATTGGCCTCGGCGCGTTGGGCTTAACCGCAGTCTTTCTGGGCGGCGGCTTCCGTACGCACCGTTTCCACACCTACTTTGATGCTTTCCGCGGCAACATCGAGGACACGCAGGGCACCGGTTTCCAGGCTTACCAGGGCTTCCTTTCGCTTGCCGACGGCGGGTTCTGGGGCGTTGGCCTCGGCCAATCCCGTGCGAAGTGGTTCTACCTGCCGGAGGCGAAGAATGACTTCGTCTTCGCCATCATCGGCGAGGAACTCGGGCTGTGGGGCGGCTTGCTGGTTATCGGCTTGTTTGCCGCACTGGGTTACATCGGGCTGCGTACGGCAAAGAATGCGCAGGATTCTTTCCAGGCGCTGCTGGCCGCCACATTGACGGTCGGCGTTGTTATCCAGGCGTTCATTAACATCGGCTATGTGGTGGGTCTTCTTCCTGTGACGGGCATTCAGCTGCCGATGATTTCCGCAGGCGGCTCCGCAGCGCTTATCACCATCGGTTCGATGGGCGTGCTGTGTAACGTCGCGCGCCATGAGCCGCTGCAGATTTCTGCGATGCAGAACTTCGGCCGTCCGCTGTTCGACCGTCTGTTTTTCATCCCCGAGCCGCAGCTTTTCGACGCCGCCCCGAAGCGTAAGGGAGGCCGCCATGCCTCGCAGCCGCAGAAGAATCGGGGCGGGCGTCGGCCAGCGGAGCGCGAGGAGCGCTTTGGCCGAACGGTGACGAGCCGTGGGCCTAGTGATTACCGCCTGCCGCGGCGCGGCGAGAAGCGGTAGGCCTGGGTGGCGCTGGTAGCCTGTAGGTCATGAATTCCACCCCCATTTCTGTCGTCCTTGCAGGTGGCGGCACCGCAGGCCATATCGAACCAGCGCTCGCAGTGGGTGAAGCGCTCCGGCAGCGTCACGGCGCGAAGTTAACCGCGTTGGGCACCGAGAAGGGACTGGAGCGCGATATCGTTCCCGCCCGCGGGGTGGATCTGCGCATGGTGACCCCTGTTCCGGTTCCGCGCAAGGTGAATGTCGATCTGTTTAAGCTTCCTTTGAACGTTGCAAAGTCGGTAATGCAAACCCGCAAGGTTTTAAAAGACGTTGAGGCTGACGTGGTCTTTGGTACGGGCGGATACGTTTCCGCTTCGGCCTACCTTGCTGCAAAGACTCTAGGCATGCCTTTTTATGTGCTAGAAACCAACGCGCTTTCGGGCATTGCAAATAAGCTTGGAGTGCGTTTGGGCGGAATCGGCTTCAACGCGCACCCGAACTCCGGCATGCCTGGCGAGGTCGTGGGTATCCCAGTGCGCCCAGGAATGGGTCAAGACCCTGACGGTTCTGTGGCTGCGGAGGCCCGTAAGCGCTGGGGGCTGCGCGAGGATATGCCCACCATCGTCATTACCGGTGGCTCGCAGGGCGCAGCCAGCATCAATAAGGCAGTGGCGGGCGCGTTGCCGGAGCTGACCAAGAAGTACCAGGTCCTGCATGCCTACGGCAAGAAGAATGAGGCGCCGGCGCCTGCTCCGAATTACACGCCTCTGCCGTACATCGACGATATGGCCGGCGCCCTTGCCGTAGCTGACTTGATGATTTGCCGCTCAGGCGCGATGACGGTCGCTGAGGTAACCGCTGCCGGCGTTCCTGCCATTTACGTGCCACTGCCAATCGGCAATGGTGAGCAGGCACTGAACTCCCGCGAGCTAGTAGAAGCCGGTGCTGCCGTGCAGATCGCCGACGCCGAACTCAACCCCCAGCGCTTGGTCTCCGAGGTCCGCGGCATTATGGAAGATGACGCTCGCTTAAAGGAAATGCGCGCGGCCGCGGCGACGAACTCTGCTGGCGACGTTGCCAACACCATTGCTGACCGAATCGCAACCACCATCGAGCAAGCGCGCGCCTAAAACCCTCGCGCAAGATCTTTGAAGCTGAAGGAATTTAAAGAAGATGACTGACTCTTATGACCTCACTCGCGTCCACATGGTGGGCATCGGCGGCTCTGGCATGTCTGGCCTGGCGCGCATCCTCGCTTCGCGCGGTGGCGTCGTTACCGGTTCCGACGTTAAGGAGTCCACGCCGGTGGAAATCCTGCGCACGATGGGCGTAAAGATTGCGGTAGGCCACGCGGCAGAAAATGTCGAGCTGGCGGGGGAGAAGCCGACTGTCGTGGTCACTTCCTTCGCAGCCATCCCGCAGGATAACCCGGAGTTGGTCGGCGCCCGCGAGGCCGGTATTCCGGTGATTCGCCGCTCTGACCTTCTCGCCGAGCTGATGGAGGGCCACCAGCAGGTGCTCCTCGCCGGTACGCATGGCAAGACTTCCACCACCTCGATGACTGTTTCTGCAATGCAGCAGGCAGGTCTTGATCCTTCCTTTGCCATTGGCGGCCAGCTCAACCGCGCGGGCACCAACGCCCATGGCGGAACTGGCAACGCCTTTGTTGCCGAGGCCGATGAATCCGATGCTTCCTTGCTGCGCTATAGCCCTGAAGTCGCGGTGATTACCAACATCGAGCCGGACCACCTGGATTTCTTCCACAATGCTGAGGCCTATTACCAAGTCTTCGACGACTTCGCCGATCGTATCGTGCCCGGCGGACATCTCGTCGTCTGCTTGGAGGATGAGCATGCAGCGCAGGCCGGTAAACGCGCCCTTGACCGCGGAATCAACGTTCTTGGCTACGGCAGCGCTCAAGCAGCCGCACAGTATCCGGAGATTCCCTTGGCCGCTGAGGTAGTAGAAGAGCAGGTCTCTGTCATTGGCATGCAAGTCCGTGCACGCGTCACGCTGCCCGGCGGAAAGTCGAAAGAGCTCTCCTATGAGCTGCAGATTCCGGGGCATCACATGGTGCTTAACTCTTTGGCCTCGCTTATCGCGGGCGGCTTGGCCGGCGGCGACCTGGACGATCTCGCGGTGGGCCTTAGTGATTTCACCGGTGTGCGCCGTCGCTTTGAGTATCGCGGCACCGAGCACGAGGTGCGCGTCTTCGATGACTATGCCCACCACCCAACCGAGGTCACCGCAGTCCTCGGTGCTGCCCGCCAAAAGGTAGAGGCAGAAGGCAAGGGGGCGCGCGTTATCGCATGCTTCCAGCCGCACCTGTACTCCCGCACGATGGAATTCGACAAGGAGTTCGCTGCAGCACTCGCGCTTGCCGACGCCGCCGTTGTCCTTGACATCTACGGCGCTCGGGAGCAACCGGTGGAGGGCATTACCTCCCGCATCATCACCGACAAAATGCCGGAAGAGATGAAGGTCATTTTCGAACCGGATTTCTCGGAGGCGGCTCAAGATGTTGTGTCCCTGGTGCGCCCTGGCGATGTCGTACTCACCATCGGCGCGGGTTCAGTCACGATGCTGGCCGCGGAGATCCTCGATGAGCTGAAGGCGCTTAATGACTAAGAAGACAATTGCGGTTTCTGTCACGGGGCTCGTGGCGGTCGTTGTGCTGGCGGCAGTTGCCGTGTGGATGTTTCCTGTGTTCAAGGTTTCTTCCTTCGAGGTACAAGGCATAAGCCACGTCGATGCAGCGCAGGTGGAAGAAGCCAGTGGCGTCGCTAAAGGCGAGAACCTAGTGCGGGTGGATGCCCGTGCAGCGGCGTCGGGAGTCGCACGCTTGCCGTGGGTAAAGTCCGCAACCGTATCGCGCGCATTTCCGTCCACCTTGAGCGTGGAGGTTACAGAACACGAGGCGGTGGCTTTCCGTGATAAGAACAAGCTTATCGACGCCGAGGGTGAAGAATTCGCCGAGGACACCCCTCCGGAGGGCGCAGTGGAAATTACCGGCAGCGCCGAGCCCGGCTCGGAGGAGATGAGTGATGCCGTGGAGGTAGTCGCCGCTTTGCCACAGCCGTTGCGTGCACAGGTGAAGTCTCTCGAGGCTAAAAACGCTTATTCGATGATCTTCCACCTGAAGGATGACCGCAGCGTCTTCTGGGGCGCCTCGGAGGATAACGCCAATAAGGCTTTGGCTTTCGAGACGGTTTTGAAGATGGAAGGCGGGCAGTGGAATATTTCAAACCCCGAATTGGTAACCACGAAATAGCCGTCTGAATTTAACGCCCTGCGCAGAGCCCATCTTGGTCATACAGGTGGGGTGCGTGGGGCGTTTGTGATTTGAAAACCCGCACGTCAGCAACCCTAAACTACAACTTGAGGGTACCGACACGCGGCAAAATGTACGTGAAAAACTACGGCACTTCCATAAAGATGGAAATAACCGCGCGTGAGAAAAAGTCGCGTGCAATAAAAATCCTCGTTTACGCACCAACAGTGAAAGGTGAGCACCCCTCACATGATCTCAACTAGCAATAACCTCGCGGAAATCAAGGTCGTCGGTGTCGGCGGCGGCGGCGTTAACGCCGTGAACCGCATGATCGAAGAAGGTCTGAAGGGCGTTCAGTTCGTCGCGATTAACACTGACTCCCAGGCGCTGATTTTCTCGGATGCTGACACCAAGCTCGATATCGGCCGCGAAGCCACCCGCGGTCTCGGCGCGGGCGCTAACCCGGAGGTTGGCAAGACCTCCGCAGAAGACCACAAGACTGAGATTGAGGATGCCCTGGAAGGCTCGGACATGGTCTTCGTCACCGCCGGCGAGGGTGGCGGCACTGGTACCGGCGCCGCTCCGGTCGTTGCTTCCATCGCAAAAAAGATGGGGGCGCTGACCGTCGGCGTTGTTACCCGTCCATTCAAGTTCGAGGGCGCACGCCGTACCCGCCAGGCAATGTCTGGCATCGAGGAGCTGCGCGACGTCTGCGACACGCTCATTGTTATTCCGAACGACCGCCTGATGCAGCTGGGCGGCGAGGAGCTGTCCATCGTCGAGGCATTCCGCGCAGCCGATGAGGTCCTCCACAACGGTGTCCAGGGTATTACGAACCTGATTACCATCCCGGGCATGATTAACGTCGACTTTGCCGACGTCCGCTCCGTCATGGCCGATGCCGGCTCCGCTCTCATGGGCATCGGCTCTGCACGCGGTGACAACCGTGCGCTCAATGCCGCTGAGCAGGCAATCAACTCCCCGCTGCTCGAGTCCACCATGGAAGGCGCAAAGGGCGTTCTGCTCTCCATCGCCGGCGGCTCTGATCTTGGTCTGCATGAGGTTAACGCCGCTGCATCCATGGTCGAGGAGCGCGCTGACGAAGACGCCAATATCATCTTCGGTACCATCATCGATGACAACCTGGGCGACGAAGTCCGCGTCACCATCATCGCCACCGGCTTTGATGCACAGGCCAACATGACCACCGCAGCTCAGCCGGCACCGTCCCAGCCGCAGCAGCAGCGTCCGGGCTCCCTTTTCGATAACCGCCAGGAAGCTTCGGCACAGCAGTCGGCACAACAGCAGCCAATGCACCAGCAGCAACCGCTGCAGCCGGAGCCAGTACAGCAGCAGCCGGTACAGCAGCAACCGCGCTACGAGGAACCTGCGCAGCCGCGTTACGAGGAGCAGCCGGCTGAGACCTACCGTCCACGCCATTCCTCCAACGGTCTGTTCACCAGCTCCGATCGCTTTGCTCGTGAAGATCGCCGTGACGACTACCGCCTGTCCCGCCCGGCAGATCGTCGTGACGACCGTCGCCACGATGACGGCGATGATGATCTCGACGTGCCGTCCTTCATGCGCTAAAGCAGCAAAATACTGCGCTAACCTGGAGTGCATGCCAGTAAACGAGGAAGCACCTAAACGCCCCGTTCGCATGGTCTTTACGACTCGTGCGGGCGGGGTTTCGTCATCGCCTTACGACTCTTTCAACCTAGGCGACCACGTCGGCGATGACCCGGCAAACGTCGCCCATAACCGCGCCCGTCTCGCCAGGGTTCTCGGGCTCGATGAGATTGTGTGGATGGAACAGCTCCACACCAACACCGTTACGCGCGTCGACCGTAGCCATGTTGGCACCCCGGTGGCGGCGACCGATGCAATCGTCACTACCGAAAAGCGCTTAGGACTCGGGGTTTTGGTTGCTGATTGCACCCCCGTATTGCTCAGCGACATCTCCGCCGGCGTTATCGCCGCTGCCCATGCTGGTCGGCTCGGTGCCCGCAACGGGATCATTCGCAACACGGTTACTACGATGTGCGAGCTGGGCGCGAGCCCCTCCAATATTCAAGTTCTTCTCGGCCCCGCCGCATCGGGACTGAACTATGAGGTGCCTGAGGCTATGGCAAACGACGTCGAGAAGCATTTGCCCGGGGCGAAGACCCGCACAAAGAAGGGCACCTGGGGCGTCGACGTGCGCAAGGGCCTTGTCCGTCAGCTGATGGGGATGGGAATTACCAACATTGAAGCGGACCCTCGCTGCACCATCGAAGACAGCGACTTCTTTTCTTACCGCCGCGAAGGCACTACCGGACGCCAAGCCGGTGTTATTTGGTTGGAGGCATAAATGACACGCAAGCAGCAATTACAGGAAAACCTCGAGCGCACCCGCGCTGATATCGCAGAAATCGCCAAGAATGCCGGCCGTCCTGCGCCCGAACTGCTGCCGGTGACCAAGTTCCACCCGGCTGCCGACGTCGCGCTACTCGCCGAGCTTGGTATCACTGACGTCGCCGAGAACCGCGAACAAGAAGCCCGTGCCAAGGCGGCGGAGTTGCCGCAGATGTGTTTCCATATGATTGGCCAGATTCAGACGAAGAAGGCCAATCACGTCGCGCGGTGGGCACAAAGCGTGCATTCGTTGGATACGGAAAAGCTTGCGCGTGCGTTGGACCGGGGCGTCGGCAATGCTCTGCAAGCGGGCGAGCGCGAAGGAAAACTGCCGGTGTTCATCCAGCTCTCCCACGACGGAGATACTGCGCGCGGGGGAGTAGCCTATGCGGATGTCGATGAGCTTGTGGGCCTCGTGGAGGATCTCGACAACCTCGAACTGCGCGGTTTCATGGTCGTTCCGCCCCTAGATGCGGACCCCGTCGAAGTTTTTGCCCGAGTTCGCAAGCTCTGTGACGAGGTGAGCGGCCGCCTTGGACGGAAGCTTTTGATGTCGGCGGGAATGAGCGCAGATATGGCTGTGGCGATTGCCGCGGGAAGCGATATCGTGCGTGTCGGAACCGGCATCATGGGACCCCGCCCATTAGGTTAAGTGGCAACGCAAAAGCGCATTTCACGGGTGCAATTCACTGCTTTCACATGAGTAACATTCGCACCAAATAACATGCTCAACAATTAGGGTCAGAGGGAGACCAGAAATGTCATTGATTGATAGGACGAAAGAGTTCTTCGGACTGGGTCCGGTGGACATCGAAGCGGACGACGCATACTACGCAGACGAGCGCAGCTATGAGTCCAACGGCTCTGCTGCTTACGCGCCGCGCTCTTTCGAGCCGGCAGCGCAGGAGGAGTTCGTTCCGACTATCGTCGCGCTTTCCCTCGTTTCCTTCAACGATGCCGCCAAGGTCGGCGCACCGTTCCGTGATGGCGACGCCGTTGTCTTTGAGCTGACCGATGCGGACAAGGCGTCGGCAAAGCGTTTCATTGACTTTGCTGCTGGCCTGTGCTTCGGTCTCGAGGGTCGCATGCTCAACCTGACCAAGGGTATGGACACCGACCGTCGCGTTTTCGCCATCGTGCCGAAGGATGCAGGCATCTCCACTCTGGAGCTTGAGCGCGCAGCGCACCTGCGTTAAGCAGAAGCTTTTAAAGTAGCGCCGTCTTATCTTTCCTCTAAGTGTTGGTGGGGGAAGGGTAGGGCGGCGTTCGCCATTAGCGAGCCGAGTGCCGAACACGGGGGTAATTCATATAGGCTCGAGCGGGTGAGCATTATCGGATATAGTTTGTTGCTGCTTCTACGCATCTTCTCGTGGATTTTGGCCCTGCGAATCATCATCGAGATGATTCAGTCTTTCTCGCGCCAATTTAACCCACCGCGGTGGTTCATGGTGGTGGCAGAGCCGCTGTTTGTAGTTACTGACCCGCCAGTAAAGGAACTCCGCCGCGTGGTCCCGCCGCTGCGTCTGGGCGGTGTGGCACTGGACATGTCCATCCTTGTTTTGTTCCTGATTTTGATGCTCTTGCAACTGATTGTTGTTGGAGTGTTCTTGTAGTGCGGGTGTATTAAAACCTCCCGTTAACGTTGAGACTGCGTGCAACGTTAGATAATGTGGGCTTTTGGATATAGTCTTTACTGATATTCCGTAAAATTAAACGCACAAGTTCTTTGTTAGCGCGTCCTGTGTAGACACCTGAGTTCAGAATTTAGGTACTCTCGGGATACGTTTACATCTCCCAAAAACTCCGGACCCACCGGAGTTGCACCGACTCGAAGGGGAAGAGAAGTCAATGCCACTGTCACCAGCTGATGTTCACAACGTCGCTTTTAGCAAGCCGCCAATTGGCAAGCGTGGCTACAACGAGGATGAGGTCGACCAGTTCCTGGACCTCGTCGAGGACACCCTTGCCCAGCTGCAGGACGAGAATGATGACCTGCAGTCTCAGGTAGAGCAGCTGCAGTCCAAGGGCGGCGCTGGTGCTGTAGCGGGTGCCGCTGCAGGGTCCGCAGCTACTACGGGTGCAGACGAAGGTACCCTCCGTAAGGAGATCGAGTCCAAGCTGCGCGCTGAGTACGAGACCAAGCTTGCTGATTCCAAGAATGAAGTTGCCAAGGCTAAGGAAGAAGCAAAGCGTGCGCAGGAACAGGCAAAGAACGCTGAGTCCGCTAAGGCTTCGGCTGCTGCTTCCTCGAACAACGATGCTGAGCTGAAGGCTGCACGGGAGGACGCTGCAAAGGCAAAGCAAGAGCTCGAGGCAGCTCGGGCAGAGGCTACTCAGGCTAAGAAGGACCTCGAGGCTTCCAAGAAGGAGAACGAGGACCTGAAGAAGAACGCTGGCTCTGCAAAGACCGCAGCGGCTTCTGGTCTGGCTGGTGCAGGTGTTGGCGCTGCCGCAACCAAGGCTGCCGACGGCCTGGCTACCCCAGAGACCCACATGCAGGCAGCTCGCGTTCTGGGCTTGGCGCAGGAGATGGCAGACCGCCTGACCTCCGAGGCAAAGGCAGAGTCCGAGTCCATGCTCTCCGAGGCACGCACTGCCGCCGAGAAGCAGCTGACCGATGCTGATTCCCGCTCCAAGGCACAGCTCGTAGACGCTCAGCAGAAGTTCGACGCACAGCTCGCAGACGCTGATACTCTCTCCAAGAAGCTGGTTTCCGAGGCTGAGGCTAAGGCAAAGCAGACCGAGTCCGAGGCTAACTCCCGCGCTGAGGCACAGATTCGCCAGGCAGAGGAGAAGGCTGCTGCCCTGCAGGCTGACGCTGAGAAGAAGCACACCGAGGTCATGAATACCGTCAAGCAGCAGCAGACGGCTCTTGAGGCTCGTATCGCTGAGCTGCGCACCTTCGAGCGCGAGTACCGCACCCGTCTGAAGACCCTGCTGGAGTCCCAGCTGGAGGAGCTTGAGACTCGCGGCACCGCTGCTCCTAACGGCGAGGCTGGCAAGTAAAAGCTATTTATAAAGCGCCCTTCCGAGTATCCGGGAGGGCGCTTTTCTGGAGGTTTAAATGCTTGTTGCAGCACTCGTCTTGGCGTTCGTGGCTTTCCTAGCTCTCGTCAACTTCATTCTGACTGCAGCTGATTGGTCGCTGTATCTTCTCTTCGCTTCTGCCGGCCTAGGCATGGTGCTGTTCGTGATAGACGGTCTACGCAAGCGCAAACCTGATCTTGCGCAGGACGAGGAGGCAGGGGAGTACCCTGCCTCCTAGATTGTGGCGCATTGCCCTGACATTGCATTGCATATAGTCGTGGTTGTTGCCTTTTTGCTAGCCGCGCTGCCAGCGCACCTTTCCATCGACCCTGGCTAACCTACCGCGTAACGGCGGGGCGTTAGGGTCGTCCTCGTTCACGCCGTTGTGGTAATGACACAAAGTCGCAAGATTTGCCATGTTCGTTGGGCCTCCCTGCGACCAGGCGTTTAAGTGATGCACCTGACTAGTATCTGCCGGGTGATTACAACCTGGCCAAGCACAGGTGGGATTTTCCGCTCCCGCCATCAGTCTTTGCTTGTGGTTGGCAAAGCGCTTCGTGCGATAGAGATTCACTGGCCCCTCATGTGGATGCACGAGTGTGGCGAAGTCAAGGCACGAGTCCAGTGCTCTTCTCACGAATTCCGCGCCGGACATGACGGCGCCGTTTGTCATTTGCAGGCTTATCTCCTCGCCGTCGCCCTGCAAGATCTTTGCCAGCGCGGGCAGTTGTACGATGACGTTGGTATGTACCCGCGGCCTTTCTCCGGTTGCGCTAGACACCCTTGTTGAGTCCTTAGCAGCGGGGAAGAAGAGGTTCTCCAAAGACTCCAGGGGAGAAGCAGGGTCGATAGCCGCATGCATATCCGCGATTAAAGTCGATGGGCCGGTGATCGCTAAAGTCCATGGCTTATCCTTGCGGCGATAAAGCTTTACTCCTTGCTCTGGCTCGCGCTCGCTATTGAGCGCCTTCAGCTTTTTCTTCGCTAGCTGCTCCATCGCGAGGGTATCGGCCTTGGTATTGCACAGTTCCTCGCGCATCTGCCACGCCGCACGTTGGGTCTTCGCGCGCATTGCGTAGCGTTCGATAACTTCGATTGTGGGCAGGGAATGGCCAAGCCTTTGCGCCGCGGCCACGGAATCGCGTTGCTGGCGGGTGAAAGCGGTGCGGCCAAAGTAGACGTCGTAAAGCGCGAGCAATTGCTGTGCCGTTTTATCCGGCGCGCCAGCCGAAATCAAAGCCTTTTCAGACAGCCCTGCGCACCCAGCCACGATGTCCATGCCTGGGCGTATTGCCGCTAAGAATGTCTGAAGTGAAGTCATAAACCCACCCTAAAAAGCCCTATCGACAAGGCACAAGGGGCAATTTTCAACCTGTGGATAACTTTGTCTCAACCGACTCATTGATATCCATTTGCACCACTCGGGAACCTCAGCCTGTGAAAAGTTGACGCCGTGGGTATAATTTCCTCACGTATGCAATGATCCGGCCATCACCGGGGAGCATCTCGGAAGAACCTAAGCCACAGAGCTTAAAAGTAGAACCGAGCGGGTGGGACCGAAATCTCCTTCACCGAAATGAAGCGGGCGCATTTTCGCGCCAAGCAGGGTGGTACCGCGAGCCGCAAGGCGCGTCCCTGCACCAGCACTCGAGTGAAGGAAGATTAATGAGCGAAAACGTAGGCGGTGTCTACCCCAAGGTAGACATGACCGGTGGTTCCACCCGTTTCCCCGACATGGAGGAAATCGTCCAGAAGTTCTGGAAGGAAGACGATACCTTCAAAGCCAGCTTGGACCAGACCAAGGATTGTCCTGAGTACATCTTCTATGATGGCCCTCCCTTCGCGAATGGCCTGCCACACTACGGTCACCTCCTGACCGGCTACGTCAAGGACATCGTCCCTCGTTACCGCACGATGGCAGGCAATTATGTGCCACGTATCTTCGGTTGGGATACCCACGGCTTGCCGGCTGAGTTGGAGGCGGAAAAGCAGCTGGGCATCACGGACAAGGCTCAGATTCAGGACATGGGTCTAGCCAAGTTCAATGAGTACTGCGAGAAGTCCGTTATGCAGTATGCAGATGAGTGGGAAGACTACGTCAACCGCCAGGCACGCTGGGTTGATTTCGAGAATGGCTACAAGACGCTCGATATCAACTACATGGAATCTGTTATGTGGGCTTTCAAGGAGCTCTACGATAAGGGCCTTATCTACCAAGGATTCCGCGTGCTGCCTTATTCCTGGGCGGAGCATACTTCGCTGTCTAACCAGGAAACTCGCCTGGATGATTCTTATAAGATGCGCCAAGACCCGACGCTGACGGTGACTTTCCCGGTTACTGGTGCGAAGGCTGATTCGGCGGCTGCGGAGACGCTTTCCGCACATCCTGCGCTTGCCGACGCCTCCTTCCTCGCCTGGACCACGACACCTTGGACTTTGCCGTCGAATGCTGCATTGGCGGTCCACCCTGAGGTTAACTATGTCCTGTTCAAAGCTACGGATGGCGACTTCGCGGGCCACACGTTCATCATGGCCGAGGCTTTGACGGCGACGTTGGCCAAGGAACTCGGCGAGGTAGAAGTCCTCGAAACTTTCCAGGGCAATCAGTTGGAAGGCTTTACCTACGAGCCGATCTTCGGATTCTTCCCAGAGCTGGAGAACGCCTACCAGGTCATCCTTGCAGATTACGTCACCACTGAAGACGGCACCGGCGTGGTTCACCAGGCTCCAGCCTTTGGTGAGGACGATATGTTGACCTGCCAGAAGTACGGCATCGAACTTGCCATCCCAGTAGATGAGGACGGCGAATTTACCTCGCAGGTTCCGCCGTATGAGGGCCAGTTGGTCTTCGATGCGAACAAGGACATCATCAAGGATCTTAAAGCTGCTGGCCGCGTGGTTCGCCACGTGACGATTGAGCACTCCTACCCGCACTCTTGGCGTTCGGGCGAGCCTCTTATTTACAAGGCAATGCCGGCGTGGTTTGTGAAGGTGACCGAGTTCCGTGACCGCATGGTGGAGCTAAACCACAACGAAATCGAGTGGTTGCCGGAGCATATCCGCGATGGCCAGTTCGGTAAGTGGCTGGAAGGCGCACGAGATTGGAACATCTCTCGTACTCGCTACTGGGGTGCACCGATTCCGGCGTGGGTTTCCGATAACCCGGAGTACCCGCGCGTTGATGTCTACGGTTCTTTGGATGAGCTGGAGGCAGACTTCGGCGTGCGTCCTACCTCCTTGCACCGCCCATACATCGATGAGCTGACCCGCCCGAACCCGGATGACCCGACGGGCAAGTCCATGATGGTTCGTGTGCCGGACGTGCTGGATTGCTGGTTCGAGTCTGGTTCGATGCCGTTTGCGCAAAAGCACTACCCGTTTGAGAACAAAGAGTGGTTCGAGACGCATTCGCCGTCTGACTTCATCGTGGAGTACTCGGGCCAGACGCGTGGTTGGTTCTACGTGATGCACGTACTGTCTACGGCGCTGTTTGACCGTCCGGCGTATAACAAGGTCGTCGCTCACGGCATCGTCTTGGGCAATGATGGTCTGAAGATGTCGAAGTCTAAGGGCAACTACCCGAACGTCAACGAGGTCTTTGACCGCGATGGCTCGGATGCGATGCGCTGGTTCTTGATGTCCAGCCCGATTCTGCGCGGCGGCAATCTGATCGTCACGGAGCAGGGCATCCGCGAGGGCGTGCGCCAGGCCATCTTGCCGATCTGGAATGCGTATACCTTCCTGCAGCTCTACGCGAGCCGCGAGGCGAAGTTTGATGTCACTTCGGGCAATGTTCTTGACCGCTACATCCTGGCTAAGACCCATGACTTGGTGGAGCATACCGATGCGGCGTTGGCGAATACTGACATCGCTGCGGCGACGGAGGAGGTGCGTCACTTCGCGGACGTGCTGACCAACTGGTACGTGCGTCGCTCGCGTGACCGCTTCTGGTCGGGAGAGGAAGAGCACGCAGAGGCCTTTAACACCCTCTACACCGTGCTGGAGACTGTCACCCGCGTGGTGGCTCCGCTGCTGCCACACGTGGCTGAGGTCATCTACCGCGGCCTGACCGGCGAGCGCTCCGTGCACTTGGCTAGCTACCCGAAGGCTGAGGATTACCCGGCTGATGCGGAGCTGGTTTCCGCGATGGATGCAGTGCGCGCGGTAGCTTCCGCAGCCTCGAGCGTGCGTAAGTCCAACAAGCTACGTAACCGCCTGCCGCTGCCGAAGCTGACCGTGGCCATGGCTGATTCCGCGCAGCTCGCTGACTTTGCGGACATCATCCGCGATGAGGTCAACGTGAAGGATGTCATTCTGACCGACGACGTCGATTCCGTGGGCACCTTCGAGGTTGTCTGTAATGCAAAGATCGCGGGTCCGCGCTTGGGCAAGGACGTCCAGCGCGCAATCAAGAACCTGAAGGCGGGTAATTACGAGCGCCGTGGTGACGAGGTTGTCGTTGACGGCGATATCGTTCTGGGCGCTGATGAGTACACCGAGCGTCTGCAGGCGGCGAACCCGGCATCGACGGCGCGTATCGACGGCATCGATGGCCTCGTGGTCTTGGACACCGAGGTGACCGAGGAGCTCGAGGCAGAAGGCTGGGCCGCCGACGTCATCCGCGGCCTGCAGGATGCCCGTAAAGCCGAGGACTTTGAAGTCTATGACCGCATCAGCGTTGTCCTGTCCGTTCCGGCCGAGAAGGAAGAATGGGCACAGCGTCACGCGGAGCACATTGCGGCTGAGGTTCTGGCCACCGAGTTCAATGTGGTTACCGAGCCTCTCGAAGGCCACAAGGTGGTCAAGGACGTCACCGCGACCGTCGCGCGCACGAACGTATAGACACCTGGATGTCAGAGCTTAAGTGAATAATGCCCGGAAGGAGGTAGTCTCTCCTTCCGGGCACGTTTCTTTTTGGCCAGTTACCTGGGTATTTTTCTGTGTAGATTTGCAGGTATGCGAATCGAACACATGGCCATGTACGTACAGGGCTAAAGACCTATTTTCTGAGTTTCGAAGACGGTGCCCGTTTCGAAATCATGGCGCGACCAGGCCATGAAAAGCGGCTAGCTTCGGCTGGGTGGAATCATTTGGCATTGTCTGTGGGCAGCCGCGAGAAGGTAAATCGTCTCGCGGCGCATGGGTACTATGAATTCGCCTTTCTTGATGCGGAGGTGACTATTTAGGCCACAGTGCGCAAAGTCAGCGCTGTGCGCCGGGCAGGTGCGCACGCCAGGCAATAGTGACGTTGATTAGACACAAAATGGCCAAAATGCTGCCGATGATGAAAAGCTTCGTAAATCCGATGTAGGCCGATAGCGCGCTAAACGCCATAGGGATGAAGAAGCCGGTATAGGAGATGGAGTAGTACACGGCGGTGAGGCCTGCCAGCTCCTCTTCACCGGCGATCCGCTGGACCTCGGAGAGTCCTGCGACAAGGGCGAGGCCGTAGCCAGCGCCCATCGTGGCGGCAGCGGCGATGCCCAAAGGCAGCGACAACGTCTGCGCTGCGAAGGCCGCGACGAAAGCCCCGAGCGTAATAACCGCCATGGCGATCGCGGATGCTCGGGCGGACTTATGGGTATCGATGAGGCGTCCGAGCATTTGCACGCCAACGCCGCAGCCTAAAGTAATGACGGTCATGAGGCCGGAGAACGCAATGGGCGTTTGCCCCGCAGACGTGGCGAGCAACTGCGGGAGCAAGGCATAGGCGGCACCGGCACATCCGAATACCCACGGGGCAACGGGAACGACCACGCGCAGGAAGCGCTTGTGAGCGGCGGCCGGGATATGCAGCATTTCGAGCATCTCGCGAACCTTCAGCTCCAAGATGGTGGTCTTTACCGTACCGTGGCGTGGCTCACGAGTTTCCGGAGTATACGTCAGCCAAACCGCAGTCGCGAGAGTCAGCAGAATGTGCAGGATATAAGCTAAGTGCGTGGGCCAAGGGCCCCATTGCGCCAGTACCGAGGCGATTCCGGCGCCTACCAAGAATCCGATGGTAAGGCACAGCGAAGCTTTTCTTGCACCGGCCGCGGGGTCCCCTCCAGCCCGGGAGACAAGCTCGGTAATCCACGTGGAACCCACCGCCATAACAAGGCCCAGCGCCATGCCACACAGCACGCGACCTAGCGCGATGATAAGCGGCTCATGCGGAGCGATGGACAGCAGGAAAGATCCCAGCAGCGACAAAGGCGCGGCCGGCAGGAGAGTAGGCTTGCGGCCGATGAGGTCGGATAGCGGGCCTCCCACAAGCAACGCGGGGACGATTCCTAAGACATAAGCCGCGAGCAAACCGTTGACGGTCACCTGCGAAAAGTGCGAAGTCTCGCGGTACATCACCAACAATGGGGTGAACTCGTTGCCGCCCCACGCGACCGCCACCATTGAACCGGCGACGGGAAACCACGAATGAGGCCTAAACGAAGGCAACACCTCCGGCGCCGGCGATGCGCTAGGCGCGGACTCAGTCGCGGGCACAGGGGAAAGCGACGATGTGGATGTTGAGGTTTGAGTGCTCACAGTTGATTCCTAGAAGTAGTCAGGTGGTCTTCGAGTTCGGTGAGGTAGGTGGAGTAGTTGCCGTGGCGGAGGGCTTCGGCAAGCAGGCGGTGCTGGGCGACGAAGCCACGCGCTCGCTCCACATTGCGGCCAATTGCCGTGGCTGTGAAGCGCTGCTGACGCTCGCGCAGCGTGTGACCGAGATGGGCAAGCAGGCTATTGCCGCCGTTGTCCATGATGGTTTGGTGGAAACGCGCATCGAGGTGGGCGTATGTGCGCAGGTCACCGGCGTTGAGCGCGGCGTCTTGTTCCGCGATGGTCGCATCGAGGCGATCAGCAATGACGGCGCGCTCTGCGGCGGGGAGGGCGCAGATATGGCGGGCGGAGTGGGCGTCGACAAGCAGGCGCGCCTCGTAGACCTCGCGAATCTCGCGCGGGCTGATCGGGACCACCAGCGCGCCGCGTTTGGGATAGAGCTTCAAAAAGCCCTCAACTTCCAAGCGGAGGAAGGCCTCGCGCATGGGAGTCCTGCTCATCCCGAGCTCTGAGGCGATGACTGCCTCGGAGAGCATCTCGGATTCGGCAATGTCACCTTCGATGATTGCACGCTTGACCCATTCATAGGCGCGCTCGGCGGCTGGTGTGCTTGCATTTGACATGCATTCATCTTGCATACAAGCCACGGGCGTTGTCTAAAAAATCGTGCTATTCGTGAGGCGGTGATCACCTTCGTGCTTTATGAGATCTGCGAGACTTTTCGCGTGTTTTCCATGCTAGAAAGCTGGGCAGTGCATGACATTTAGGACGCATGTTCTAAAATGGGGCGCATGCAACGCTGGGTTTTACACATCGACATGGACGCTTTTTTCGCGTCCGTCGAGCAGCTGACCCGGCCCACTTTGCGTGGGCGCCCGGTGTTGGTCGCGGGCGTCGGCGGGCGCGGCGTCGTGGCGGGCGCATCCTATGAGGCCCGCGCGTTCGGCGCCCACTCAGCTATGCCCACTTTCCGCGCCCAGCAGCTGGTTGGTCTGCGCGGAGTGGTGGTGCAGCCGCGGCACGTGGTGTACTCGGCGGCGTCGAAAAGAGTGTTTAAGATTCTCGCGGAACACGTGGGAGTTATAGAGCAGCTTTCCGTTGATGAGGCCTTTATGGAGCCTGAAGCTTTGATCGGCGCGAGCCCAGAAGAAGTAAAAGAATGGGCAGATAACCTGCGGGAGCTGATTCGTGCGGAGACTGGCCTGCCGAGTTCGATTGGGGCGGGTTCGGGTAAGCAATTTGCCAAGATTGGTTCTGGGGAGGCGAAGCCGGACGGCACGTTTGTGATTCCAGCAGAAAAACAGTTGGAGATTCTCCACCCCATGCCGGTGGGAAAGCTGTGGGGCGTAGGGCCTGTAACGAGGACGAAGCTCGCGGCTATCGGTGTGGAGACCATCGGGCAGCTGGCGGCGATGTCGCAAAAAGAAGTGGAGATTTCTTTAGGCGCGACGATTGGTGTGGGTTTGTGGAAGCTCGCTCAAGGCATCGACGACAGGGCGGTGGCCCCGCGCGCAGTGGCCAAGCAGATTTCCACGGAGCATACCTATCCTAAGGATTTGCTCACGGTAGCGGAGGTAGACGCTGCGATTGTGAGGGCGGCGGAGGGCGCGCATCGGCGCTTGCTTCGCGACGGCCGCGGTGCCCGCACCGTCTCCGTCAAACTGCGGATGGCAGATTTCCACATCGAATCGCGCTCGGCCACGCTTCCTTATGCCACGGATGATGTGGAAACCTTAAAAGCAACGGCATTCAAGCTCGCGCGCTATCCCGATGAGCTTGGCCCGATTCGTTTGGTGGGCGTGAGCTATTCGGGCTTGGAGGCCGCGCGCCAAGACGTACTCTTTCCTGAGCTGGACCGCGTGGTGGTGCGCCCGCCGAGTAAAGCGGACGATGACTACGAGGCCGGAGTTTCGGACAACGCACTTGATGAGGGGCGCGTGGAAGTAAGCATCGAGGACGAACCCGATAGCACGTGGCGGGCAACGCAAGACGTTTATCATCCCGATTATGGCCACGGCTGGATTCAGGGCGCCGGTCACGGTGTGGTCAGCGTGCGGTTTGAAACGCGTGCGACAGGCCCCGGCCGCACCAAATCCTTTGCTGCTGATGATCCGGATCTAATTCCCGGGGACCCACTTGATTCTTTGGCATGGCCGGAGTGGTTTGTGCAGGACGCTGATCCGGATGCTGAACCAGGCACTGAGTCAGGCGCTGTGTAAAGCTAGCGCGAGTATTGTTTCGGCGCTGCTTTGGCGGCGAAAACTTCGGAGACGGGAGTGCCGGTGGCGAGGGCGGCGGCGAGAAGGATTCGCGCTTGACCGGGGCGGAAAGCGCCAGCACTAACCGCGCCTTTATCGGCAAGCGTTGCACCCCCCCCGGAGCCGCCGTAGGCGAGGGAAGTAGTGCCGTAGGGCACGCGGGTGCTGATGGCAACGGGAAGGCCTGCTTCGAGTGCGCGCGCTACGCCTTCGCCCATACCTTCGCCCATGTTTCCGGAACCGAGCGCCTCGATGACGAGGCCCGAAAAGTGGGGAATGGCGGCGTCGACAAGCGTGGCGTCAGCGCCGGGGTACGCGGCAAGGATGGCAACCGGGTGTGGTGCGAGTGGGGCAAGCGGTAGGGGAAAGAGATTGGATTCGCCAACGGGCATCGATTCAAAGCCGTTGAGATGAAAGGTGTGGTTCTTGCGTGCCCCGCGCGCCGGGATGGTCATGCCTCCGAACTGGATATAAACACCGGGGGTTCCTTGCTCGATGAGGCGCAGGCTGTCGTGGAGGTTGCGCGGACCGTCGCCTCCGGGATGATCGAAAGACCGCTGCGCGCCTGTGAGAACAACGGGCTTTGTGCCCGGATCAAAAATGGAAAGCGCCATGGCGGTTTCTTCCATGGAATCCGTGCCATGGGTGATGAGGATGCCGTCGATGTCGGTGCGGGTGAGTTGCACGTGGACGGTGCCGAGCAGCTCATCGAGATCCGCCAAGGTGATGGAGCTGGAGTCGAGTTGGCGGAATTCGATGACTTCAATGTCTGCCGAAAGGCTACGGGCCAGTTCCTGGCCGGTGACTGTTGGAATGAGCGAGCCGTCCGCGGCCGCGGTGCAGGCGATGGTGCCGCCGGTGGCGATAAGCGCGATAGTCATGGACTCCACCCTAGCGATTAGCGGCGGGGTATTAGTAGCGAAAAAGATGGTGTTGGTGGGCGCGGGGCGCACGGAAATGGAAGTGGCGTGGGTAATGTGGTGTGAAGAAAAGCGACAATTATCGTGCGCTAAGATGCGAAGTCGCGCCACCCAACGTGAGGAGAAAAAGTGAAGTTCACCAAGCTCGGGGCCGCTCTCATGGCCGTTAGTGCTGCTACCGCTTTGGCTGCCTGCTCTTCTTCCGATGAAGCTGACAAGGCTAAACCATCATCTGCTGAGAAGTCCTCGAGTGCAGAGGAGACCTCAATTGCCTCCACTGAGATTCCGGATGCAGCTGCCCTCAACGCCATCCTGACCAAGGCCACCGACCCGAACGTGCCGGTCGAGGAAAAGACCAAGACCGTGCAAGGCTCCGAGGAGGCGCCAGAGCTTTTCGACGTCATGGCAGCCTCCCAGGCAGAGTCCGGCGCAGTTTTTGAGGTCGTCGACCCAGTGCTGCCGGGCTACAGCCCAGAATCCGCGCTGGCTACCGTTAACTTCTCTACCCCGGATGGCCAGGGCCAGACCGCAGACCAGGTTGAGTTTGTCTTCGAAAACGGCGACTGGAAGCTGTCGAAGAACTGGGCCTGCATCTTGGTTTCCAACATCGTGCCGCCAGAGCAAGTCCCGCCGATGTGCGCGGATACCGCAGGCGGCGCTGCAGGTGCGCCGGCAGAAAGCGCTCCGGCCGAGCAGCCGGCGCAGTAACAAGCGAACAAGCGCTAGAAAAGAAGAGCTAAAACTCGAAGCCGGGAACTACTTAGCTGGGGAGAACTTCAGATCTGTGGTGGTGGACTGCACCACGCGCAGGTCGGAGGAGTCGGCGCCGTAGGTGATTTTGGTGTCGATGGCCACCTCGCCGTCGGTTGGCAGCGGCTGCGATAGGTCCACGGTCAGCTGGCCAGAGGAATCGGTTGTGGAGTCCATGACCTTGAGCTCTTTATCAGCCAGCTCCGTGCCCGCGGCTTGCCCTTCGAAAGACAGCGCGCCCAGGGATGGGCGCTGCTTTACAGAAACACTGAGCTTGACGACGTCGCCGTCCTGCTCATCCAGCGTATAAGTTGCGGTTTGTAGCAACGTGGACTCGCCGGCCACGCGGGATTCCACTGACCACTTTGCGCCCTTGCCGATTTCCTCGTCCGGGAAGACTACAGGTAGGGAAGTCAGCTTCATGATGGCCTGTTCAGTAATGCCGCGGGCCTCGTCGGTGCCGTCTTGCGGCGCGGCCAAGCGCAGCGAAGACATCTGGCCCGAGTCCTCGGCACGCCAGCCAAACTGGAATCCCTCGCCGGAGGAAGCATCAGCATCCCCGGAGTATTCCGGCGTGCCGCTGGTGGCAAAAACGTTGCGGGTAGCAGGCAGCTGGCCCTCGACGTTCTCGGTAGCCTCATCGACGCTGGCCTCTAGCGGCAGCGTCGTGGTGGCCGCCTTAATCTTGGAGGCATTGAAGTCCTTGGCCGCAGAAGACTTCATCAGGTCCTGGCTAAAGCCCTCGGTTACGGAATAGGTGACTTTCTGCTCGGCATCGATGTCGTGGTAGGAAAGCACCCGCTTTTCTCCGCTGCCTGCGGATTCGACGGTGATGCGCGGGGCGTCGATTGGCAGGCCCACCGGCTGCTCAACGGTTGGCGCAGGCTTTTCATAGGAGCAGGCGCTAAGCGGTGAGGCGGCGAGCGCGAGGACAGAAACGGTGGCTAAAGCTTTAACACGGAACACAGCATTCCAAATTACCGGAAGCGGGTGTTTAGAATGACTTGGGTGAGTCAAAAAAGAAGGAGTTTCGTTGGGCTGATGGCCGCGGTAGTTACCGCGGTGGCCGTCATTGACCAAGCAGTAAAGCAAATAATGCTGTCCATCCTCACTGAGGGGGAGCCGATGAATATTATCGGCGGATGGTTCCGCTTCTACCTTCTGTTTAACCCCGGCGCGGCCTTTTCTATGGGCGGCGAGGGCAGTACTTGGCTGTTTACTACCATTCAGCTGGCATTCGTCGTGGGCGTGGCTATCGCGGCGCCGCGGATGAAGGACAAATGGCAGGCCGTGAGCTTAGCCATGATCGCCGGCGGCGCGCTGGGTAACCTCATCGACCGACTCTTCCGCGAGCCGGGCTTTTGGTTTGGTCATGTAGTGGATTACATCTCCGTGGGACGGTTCGCAGTATTTAATCTGGCGGATGCCTCGATTACCTGCGGCGTAGTGGTATTCATTGTGGCGATGTTGCTGGAAGATACAAAGAAGCAAGCAGAAAAGGCAGGTGGCGATGCGCGAGAGTCGTAGACTTCCGATTCCAGAAGGCCTCGAGGGCATGCGTGCCGACGCCGCCTTGGCCAAGCTCATCGGTATCTCCCGGGCAAAGGCTGCGGATTTGTGCATGGCTGGCGACGTCGAGATGGACGGTGCTGCGGTAGCCAAGTCCGACCGCTTGGAGGCAGGCGGCTGGATTGACGTCATGATGCCCGCGCCGGAGGAGCCGCTGATTCCGAAGGAAGAACTCGTCGAGGGCATGGATGTGCTCTATGCCGATGACGATGTCATCTGCGTGCACAAGCCGGTGGGCGTGGCAGCGCATCCGACGCTGGGCTGGGAAGGCCCCACGGTCATCGGCGGTTTGCGCGCGGCGGGCTACCAGCTTGCCGACGCGGGGCCTACCGAACGCAAGGGCATCGTCCACCGCCTTGACGTCGGCACCTCGGGCGTGATGGTGGTGGCCGCAAGTGAGCGCGCCTATTCGCAGCTGAAGGCAGCGTTTAAAGAACGCACCGTGACCAAGACCTATCACGCGGTGGTCCAGGGCCTCCCGGACCCGATTGTGGGAACCATCGATGCGCCGATTGGCCGCCATCCCTCCTCCGGCTGGAAGTTTGCGGTGGTAGACGATGGCAAGCACGCCGTGACCCACTACAAGCTACTTGAAGCCTTTCGCGAGGCCAGCCTGCTCGAGGTACACCTAGAAACTGGGCGCACCCACCAGATTCGCGTGCACATGGCGGCAACGGGGCATCCCTGCGTGGGCGATCCCATGTATGGCTGCGATCCGAACCTGGCCAAGCGCCTGCGGCTGGTTAGGCAGTGGCTGCATGCGGTGACGTTGGGCTTTGCCCACCCGGGAACGGGCAAGTACTTCGAGGTGTCGGCGCCGTATCCGGATGATCTGCGCTTTGCGCTGGAGGAACTACGCGGATGAGGCATCCACCGGAGATTTATCGGCGGCGTCGGATAGCAGCGGGCGTTATGGCAGTAATGTTTGTTCTATTCATCCTGCTGTGCTTTGGGCTTTTCGGTACCAAGTCGACGGTGGCTCTGCAGGGGGATCAGCTAGGCCCCGATAATGAGTCGCGGGAGGAATACATAGCGCGGGCGGCAGATGCGCTTGCTGCTGCCGATGAACCGTCATATGCGTTGGTCAGCTTTGACGAGTCATTGAACTCGCAGCAGGTCGCCGCTCTGGCGCAGCCGGCCCCGCGCATGAGCGCCATCATCTTAGGGATGGCGGCACCTTTGGCAGTGCCGGAGCCTACTGCAGGAGCAGACCGCGCTGGCGTTATCGATACGGAGATAAAGCGCCTGCGCGATTCCTATGCGGGAGTAGGCCAAGCGAATGTGCCGTCGAAGGTGGATGCGGTCATCGTCTGGGCTGATGGCGATAGCCTGCGCGAGATTGCCGGTAACGAGTTGGTTGCTGCAGTAGAACCCGCGCCTGCCGACGCCGCCTGGGGCAGCTTTGGCGTCCGGCCCCTAAATTCCTTGCAGTACTAGTGCATGCTCAAGCACGGGCTCTCGCGAAAGGGCTCGCAAAAGAACCGGAAGAAGGAACACAGAAGAGGATAAAGATGCGCATTTTTGCCGATACCAGCGCCTGGATGCCGAACTACCGCTTTGCCTATATTGCCGTGTGGGTGGGGCTGGTGTTCTGTCTTATTGGGCTGGTGTTTCTGTTTTTTACTTCCGGTGAGCCGCTTTCGATTGGCATCTGTGCCTTCGTGGCCGTCTATTGCTTGTTTATGATTTTTCAGATGCCGCGCTGGGCGCTTGATGCGCGGGAAGAAAAAGAAAGGCGCCGCCGAGCAAAGGCAGCGCGGAAAGAGATGCGTTAGCGGGCGCGGCGTCGGGAAGCGCGGCGCGTGCGGACCAGATCCGCGAGGTAGATGATAACCGCCACCCAGATGATGCCAAAGCCAATCCAGCGGGCGGTGGACATGTGCTCGTGATTGACAAACAGTGCCCAGAGCATCTGCATGATAGGGGTCATGTACTGCAGCATGCCCACTGTGGCCAGCGGTAGCTGTTTGGCGCCCTTGGCAAAGCACAGCAGCGGCAAAGCGGTGATCAGGCCGGAGGCAATCAGAAGCACAATGTGGCTGGGGCCTTCGCTGGCAAATGTGGATTGGCCTTGGAAGGTTAGCCAGACCAGATAGCCGATTGCCACCGGCAGCATCGCGATGGTCTCCGCCGCCACCGAACCAGTAGAGGAGACGTGGATGCGCTTTTTCATAAGGCCGTAGATGCCAAAGCTAAACGCCAAAGCCAGGGAGATATACGGTGCCTGGCCGGTCATAAACGTCAGCCAGATAACGGCGATGAAGGCCACTCCAACCGATGCCGCCTGCGCCTTGTTGAGCGTTTCCTTCAAGAAGATGATGCCGAGCGCCACCGAAACAAGCGGGTTGATGAAGTAGCCCAGCGCGGCGTCGGCAACATGCCCGGAGTTAATCGCAATGACGTAAGTGCCCCAGTTGACCGTAATGGCCACACCACACGCGAGCATCCATCCCCACGTGCGTGCGCTAAACGCCCGTAACTCGCGCCAACCGCCGGTGAGGAAAAGGAAACCGGTAACCAGCACGGCAGTCCACACGATGCGGTGCGCCAGAATCTCCAGCGGGCTCGCTGGCAGCAAAAGCGGGAAGAAAGCGGGGAAGAAGCCCCACATGAGATAGGCAGCAATGGTGTAAATCATCGGGAAATAATGTACTCGTTGGCAGCCGAAACTGCGAAGAATTCTTGTCAGTATTTTCGGCGCGGCGTCGGGGTTTGACGCGCCCGCTAAACTAACCCGCATGGCGAAAAACTCCTCCTTTGTTCACCTTCACAATCACACCGAGTTCTCGATGTTGGACGGCATGGCCAAGGTGGACATGCTCGCCGATGAGGTGGTGCGCCAGGAGATGCCGGCCGTGGGCATGACCGACCACGGCAATATGTATGGCTCTAACGCTTTCTATAAGAGGATGACCAGCGCGGGTGTGAAACCCATCATCGGCATTGAGGCCTACATGGCGCCGGAGTCCCGCTTTAACAAAAAGCGCGTGCTGTGGGGCACTCCTGATCAAAAGCGCGACGACGTCTCCGCATCGGGTGCTTACCTGCACCAAACCATGCTGGCGGAAAACGCGACGGGCCTGAAAAACCTGTTCAAGCTTTCCTCGCTGGCTTCTTATGAGGGCCAATTGGGTAAGTGGCCGCGTATGGATGCCGAGCTCATCGCAGAGCATGCAGAAGGCATCATCGCCACCACCGGCTGCCCGTCTGGCGACGTCCAGACTCGCCTGCGCTTAGGCCAGTTCGACGAGGCGCTGGAGGCTGCCGCGATGTGGCAGGACATCTATGGCAAGGATAACTTCTTCTTGGAGCTCATGGACCACGGGCTCGACATCGAGAAGCGCACGCGTGACGGCCTGTTGGAAATCGGCCGCAAACTGGACCTGCCGCCGCTTGTTACCAATGACTGCCACTACGTGCTGGAAAGCCAGGCGCCCTCGCATGAGGCAATGCTGTGTGTGCAGACCGGCAAGACCTTCATGGACCCGGATCGCTTCAAGTTTGACGGCACCGGTTACTACATCAAATCCGCAGCGCAGATGCGTGAGATCTGGGATGACATGATTCCAGACGGCTGCGATAACACCCTGTGGATCGCCGAACGCGTACAGGACTACGGCGAGATTTGGGAGGAGCATACCCACGACCGCATGCCGATTGCGGACGTGCCGGAAGGTCACACGCCAACTTCCTGGCTGACCCACGAGGTGATGGAGGGCCTGCAGGATCGCTTCCCGGGCAAGGAGGTGCCGGAGGAGTACGTGAAGCGCGCTGAGTATGAAATCAGCGTCATCGATATGAAGGGTTATCCTTCCTACTTCCTCATCGTGGCCGAGCTCATCAAGCATGCGCGATCCGTGGGCATTCGCGTGGGGCCGGGGCGTGGTTCCGCGGCAGGTGCGCTGGTGGCTTACGCGCTTACCATCACGAATATTGACCCAATTGAGCACGACCTCCTCTTCGAGCGATTCCTCAACCCGGAGCGTCCATCCGCACCGGATATTGATATCGACTTCGACGACCGCCGCCGTGGCGAGATGATTCAGTACGCCGCCGATCGTTGGGGCGAGGACAAGGTCGCGCAGGTGATTACCTTCGGCACCGTGAAGACCAAGCAGGCCATCAAGGACTCCGCGAAAGTGCACTTTGGCCAGCCAGGCTTCCAGATGGCTGACCGCATCAACGGCGCGCTGCCGCCTGCCATCATGGCGAAGGACATTCCGCTATCGGGCATCATGGACCCGGAGCACGAGCGCTACTCAGAGGCCACCGAGGTCCGGCAGATGATTGAGACGGACCCGGACGTCAAGAAGATTTATGAGACCGCGCGTGGTCTCGAGGGCGTCGTCCGCCAGGCCGGTGTGCACGCTTGTGCGGTGATTATGGCGTCCGTGCGCCTGATGGACCACATTCCGATGTGGCAAAGGCCTGCCGACGGCGCGTATATTACCGGCTGGGATTACCCGGCATGCGAGGCCATTGGCCTGCTGAAGATGGACTTCCTGGGACTGCGAAACCTCACAGTCATCGGCGATTGCCTAGAAAACATCAAGAAAAACCGCGGCGAGGAAATCCAACTGGAGGAAATCCACGCCGACGACCCTAACGTGTCAAAGGTATACGAGCTGCTTTCCCGCGGCGAGACCCTGGGCGTGTTCCAGCTGGACTCCGGCGGCATGCAGGAGCTGCTTAAGCGCATGAAACCGACGGGCTTTAAAGACATCGTCGCGTCGCTGGCGCTATACCGCCCGGGCCCGATGGGCGTTAACGCACACTGGGACTATGCGGACCGCAAGAACGGCCGCAAGGAAATCACGCCGATTCACCCCGAGCTGGAGGAGCCGCTGCGTGAGATCCTCGATGAGACCTATGGTCTTATCGTCTACCAGGAGCAGATCATGCGTATCTCCCAGAAGGTAGCCAATTACACCGCTGGTGAGGCAGATGGCTTCCGCAAGGCCATGGGTAAGAAGAAGCCAGAAGTCCTGGCCCAGCAGTACGACAAGTTCTGGGGCGGCATGCAGGAAAACGGCTACTCCAAGGACGCCATGGATGCGCTGTGGGGCACGATTGAGCCCTTCGCTTCCTACGCGTTTAACAAGTCCCACGCCGCAGGCTACGGCCTGGTTTCCTTCTGGACCGCGTATCTCAAGGCCTACTACGCGCCGGAGTACATGGCAGCGCTGCTGACCTCGGTGGGCGATAAGAAAGATAAGTCCGCTATCTATCTTTCCGATTGCCGCCACCTTGGCATCAAGGTGCTTTCGCCCGACGTCAACGAGTCTGTGGAGAACTTCCAGGCGGTCGGTGAGGATATTCGCTTCGGCATGGGCGCTATCCGTAACGTCGGCTCGGAAGTGGTGGAGTCCATCGTCAAGACCCGCAAGGAAAAGGGCGCATATACCTCTTTTTCGGATTACCTCGACAAGATTGAGCTGACCGCTTGTACCAAGCGCGTGACGGAATCGCTCATCAAGGCCGGCGCCTTCGATTCCATGGAGCACCCGCGCAAGGGCTTGATGCTCATCCACGAGGATGCAGTCGATGCCGTGCAGACCACGAAGAAGGCAGCGGACAAGGGGCAGTTCGACCTTTTTGCTGGCTTCGGCGGCGATGAGCAATCTGAAGTGGCTTCTGCCTTCGCCATTGATATCCCGGACGACAACTGGGAGCGCAAGCATGAGCTCGCCCTGGAGCGAGAGATGCTGGGTCTTTACGTCTCCGGCCATCCGCTGGACGGTTTCGAGGAAGCACTTGAGTCGCAGACGGATACGCCACTGCCGAAGATTCTCTCCGGCGAGGTTCAAAACGGCCAGGAGCTGGTCATCGGCGGCATCATCTCGGGCGTTGACAGGCGCTTTTCCAAGCGTGATGGCTCTCCGTGGGCGATCGTGAATATGGAAGACCACAACGGCGCGCAGGTGGATATTCTGGTATTCAACCAGGTCTATTCGCTGGTGGCCCCGCAGATTGCGGAAGACAACATCATTTTGGCCAAAGTACAGGTCAAAATTCGTGACGAGCGTATGTCCCTGTTCTGCTCCGATATCCGGGTGCCGGATTTGGGGCCAGGTGGGGGAGCGGGCCTGCCGCTGCGCCTTACCATGCGCACGGATCAGTGCACGATGGAAAACATCGCCAAGCTCAAGCAGGTGCTGGTCAACAACAAGGGCGAGTCGGATGTGTACTTAACGCTTGTCGACGGCGCGGAGTCCACCATGATGGTCCTTGGCGAACACCTGCGCGTGGAGCGTTCGGGCAACCTGATGGGTGACTTGAAGGCCACGATGGGTGCCGGAATTCTGGGCTAGACGGCCGCGTGACTTTAATGGGTGAACTTAGCAGGTGAATCTAAAGCGCCAAAAGCCTTAACGCGCGTGGAGCCTTCGGTTAATCTAGACAGCACAGTCTAGAAGTGAAAAATCGGAGGTACACGCACTTATGGTCAACAAGATTCGCACTACCCACGTGGGTTCGCTGCCGCGTACGGAGGAACTGCTGGAGGCTAACCTTCAGCGTTCTGCCGGAGAAATTAGCGACGAAGCCTTTCACGAGATCCTGGAGCGCTCGGTAGACGACGTCGTAAAGCGCCAGGTAAGATTCGCCTTTCTTCGATGAAGGATCGCCGTGACCGAGCGCTTTTCGCGGAGGCCTATAACGACCCTGACTCGGGCATTTTTACCGGTCGCAAGAAGGTGGCGAACCCAGAGTTCACCGGTCCCGTGACCTACATTGGCCATGACCAGGTGGATGCGGATGTTTCTTTGCTGAAGCAGGCGATGAGCAAGGCAGGGGCCAGCAACGGCTTCGTGGCGGCATTGTCGCCGGGCTCGGCGGCGCGCCTTCCCAACAAGTTCTATGAGGAAGACATCGACCTGGTCCGCGCCTGCGGTGAGGCCCTGAAAGCGGAGTACAAGGCCATCACCGATGCTGGTCTGACTGTTCAGTTCGATGCCCCTGACCTGGCAGAGGCCTGGGATAGCGTGGTGCCGGAGCCGTCAGTGGCTGACTTCCAGGCTTTCCTGCATGAGCGCATCGCGGTGCTCAACGAGTCCATCAAGGACATCCCGCGCGAGCAGACCCGCTTGCACATCTGCTGGGGATCGTGGCATGGACCGCATGTCACCGACATCCCGTTCGGTGACATCATCGAAGAGATTCTGCAGGCCAAGGTCGGTGGTTTCTCCTTCGAGGGCGCTTCGCCGCGCCATGCCCACGAGTGGCGCGTGTGGCAGGACCACAAGCTGCCGGAGGGAACCGTCATCTACCCGGGCGTGGTTTCGCATTCCACCAATGCGGTGGAGCACCCGCAGCTCGTGGCCGATCGCATCATCAAGTTTGCCGAGCTGGTAGGCCCGGAAAACGTCGTGGCCTCGACTGACTGCGGCCTGGGTGGGCGTCTGCACTATCAGATTGCGTGGGCAAAGCTACAAGCGCTTGTCGATGGCGCCGAGCTCGCCACCCGCGAACTGTTCTAGTCCTTCTGAATAGGTCTTCCACATACGAAAAGCGGCACGCGCCCTACCCCGCGAAAGTGAGGAGCGCGTGCCGCTTCTTTAAGGTTTTAGAACTTGACGCCTGCGTTGCGCAGCATCTGCTTGACCGGCTCGAGGATGGCCGGGTTAGCCTTAGCAACCATTGCGAGGACCTGGACAACCGTAGCGACGCCGGTCAGGGCGATGGAGACCCAAGCGAAGACTTCCTTGGTCTCCTCAGATGGGCGAGCGGACTGTGCCCACTCCGGCATCTTTGACCAATTTTCCTCTTCCTTGGCCTTAGCGGCGGCGTCCTTTTCTGCAGCAACGCATGGCGGGGTTGCCGGCATGCCGGAGGAACCGTAGCCGCTGAGGATTCCCTTGAGCAGCTCCTGTGGGCCCATGAAAGAAGAACCCGCGGTGCCGGCCTCAACAGCATCCTTGTGGTCCTGAACAGCCTTATCTACCTGGGCCTGGCATTCAGCGGATAGTTCTGGCGTGGGAGCAGCTGGAGCGGCGTTTGCGGCGACAGGGGTGATGAGAGCGAGACCGGTGGCGCAAGCTGCGACCATGGTGGTGGAAAGACGCATGAGAATTAGTTCTCCTTGGAGTGTGGCGCGGGAGCCAGTGAAGGCAATTAATAACTCATCTACCGTAGCAAGCTCGCGCGAATCAAGAGCCTAAAATTTTACTAGAAGAATTTTTCCAGTTCAGAGCGCAGATGTCCAGGCAGGAAGCCGAGAACCTGGTCACGTAGGCCCGGCGTGAAGGCCACGCCCACCACCGCTGCGATTAAAGCGAAGATGCTCAGCGCCGCGCCCACGGAGGAGCCATGCACGGAGCTTCCGGTCGAGCTCAGGGAAGAACCTTGCGACGAAGCCCCGGAAGAGGCGCGCGCGGGATCGTCTGCCGAGGTGAGGTCTTCGATGTCGTAGGTGGTGGTCGTGCCGGAGACCTCATTGCCGACGATAAGCATGTAACGCCCGGTTGGGGAGTCCTTCTTGTCCACGAACGCAAAGCCCTCAGGGCCTAGGTCGCCGGCCTGGGAAAATTCATCGGTGCTGAAGTCACGGTTGTTGACGTAGGTGGTGAACTTAGCATTTGTGGGGTCGGTGACGTCGTAGACAAAGATGCCGCCGAGGCGCTCGGCGCCGATGAATGCGTAGGTCCTGTCGTCAACCTTGCCAACAGCAAGTGCCTCTGGTTCCGGGCCCTTATTGTCAGAGCGATCATCAAACTCCGCAGACTCATTGTCGGCGTTGTGGTTTAAGACGCCTTCGGCATGCAGTTTGGCGCTGATTTTCTCGAACTCGGAGCCAGAATCGAATACAACATTGCCGGCGGCGTCGTAGATAGAAAAGGAACGGCTGCCAAAGCTATAGACCGTATCGAAGCATTCTTTGTCCGCATTCCAGCCGGAAGCCGTGGTGACCTTCAGGTTGCCGGCGACTTTCTTGCTGGCAAGCTCGTCGAGGTTGGCGTCGCCAAGCGCGCCCTCACATACCTTTCCTGCCTCAATGAGGTCCTTCAGCTTGGCCTCCTCGGAGTAGACACCCGTGCCGCCATCTTTCTCATCGATGCCCCACTCGCGGGCGTCGCCCTCGTTTGCGGTGGCGAAATAGGTTTGACCGTTGGTTTGGAAAGCGCCGATAGAATCCGGCATCGACAAGCCCTTAACCCCCAGGGTGCGCAGCTCAGCGGCGTCATCTTTGTTGGAGGTATCGAGGGCTACTTGGGAGTGGTCAGCGATGTGGGCAGGCAGAATTTTTTCCACGCTTGCTGATTCGATATCAACGACCGCAATGGCATTTGCTTCCTGCAGGCTCACGTAGGCCTTGCCCTCGGCGGAGGTGATGTACTCCGGCTCGAAGTCGATGGAAGGCTTAGCATCGTGTGCCTCCGGGCCAAACACGCGCACGCCTGCGGGAAGCGGGGTGTTATCAAAAGCTCGGAAATCAGCGATGCGAGCATCTGCCTGCGTCGGCGCTGCGACATCCTGCGGCAGCGCGATGACGGAGATGGAACCCTCCGGATCGCTTAGGTAGTCATCGCCAGCTGCGTTGAGCTCGTTAGAAGGCTCGCCCTCATTGGCAAGCAGAGCGTAAGCGCCATCAGCAGTGATGTGTACGTTATCCGGCAGTGCTCCGACGGTGATACGCCCCAACTCCTCGCCCGAGTTGACGTCAAAGAAGAGAGCCTCGCCCTGCTCGGTCTTGTCTTGTTGCTGAACAGCTGCGACGGCAAGGCCATCAGGGCGGACGGCGACGGAGTTGATTTCCTTGTCGCCGCCAGCGGAGACGGTAGAAACCTTGCGCGGGTGCGCGGCGTCGGAAGCATCCAGGATATCGACCTCACCCGATACCGCGTTGATGGTCAGGATGCGCTGGGAAGCGGCGTGGAAGGCCACGATTTCCGCGGCCGATTCGCCATGCACCCCGGACTCGTAGGTGCCCAGCGGGGTGAGTTTGATTCCGGCGTCGGCGGCAGATTCTTCTACCGGTTTCGCCACGATGGCGCCATGCGCGGGGCTAACCAGCGAAAAACTGGTCACAAGGGCCGCACACATTGCGGTGGCGCGCCGGCGGAGAGAAAACGGGGAGCTTGAGACATAAGTTGTGAATTCCTTGAAGAAAGTAGGAAGAGAGTAGGAAAGAGAGATAATTCGTGCAAGAAAACGCAGCGAAAACCATCGAATACCTTCGCTGGAGAAAGTTATCCGCATGCTAACTTCAGCTAACTCTCCAGAAAGTTCTGAGTGAACTTCCCATAAACCGGTCGATTATTAGATAATCGCATCCCGCGGGGTAGCGGACACGCTAAACTTGGCGCATGACTGAAACTTCCGCTGCTTATTCACCGATCCATGCCTCCGATATTCAGATGGCACAGGCGAGAATTAGCTCGGAAATTTCTCCCACACCCCTGCACTATTGCCCGCGCCTTTCCCAAGAAATAGGCGCTGAAGTTTATCTCAAGCGCGAAGACCTGCAAGACGTGCGCTCTTATAAAATCCGCGGCGCGCTGTATGGCATCTCAAACCTTTCGGCGGAGCAGCGCCGTCTCGGCATCGTGACAGCTTCGGCCGGAAACCATGCGCAAGGCGTAGCTTATGCTTGCCGTTCGATGGGCATTCGAGGAAAAATCTTCGTCCCAGAACCTACTCCGAAGCAAAAACGCGACCGCATTAAGGTACATGGGGCAGACATGGTGGAGCTGGTGGTCACCGGTTCCACGTTCGATGAGGCCGCCGCAGCCGCGCATGCCGACGCCGCCGAGCACGGCGCCATTTTCATCGAGCCCTTCGACGCGCGTGACACCGTTACGGGGCAAGGCACCGTCGCTGCCGAGGTGCTTGCGCAACTGTCAGCACAGGGCAAGTCCCTGGATACCATGGTGGTTCCCGTCGGCGGGGGAGGGCTGATCTCCGGAATTACCTCTTATCTTGCAGACATGTCCCCGCGCACCCAGGTGGTGGGAATTGAGCCGCAGGGCGCGGCGTCGCTTAGCGCGGCATTCGCGGCAGGCGAGCCGGTGACCTTGGAAAGCGTTGATCCCTTCGTCGACGGCGCTGCAGTTAAACGAGTAGGGGTGTTGCCTTTTCAGATCCTGCAGGCAAATAGGCAGCGCGTGCGCTGGGACAGCGTTTCTGAAGGCGCTGTGTGCACCGAGCTGCTGGGGTTGTATCAGAACGAGGGCATCATTGCCGAGCCCGCCGGCGCGCTTTCGGTGGCAGGTCTGCGCGAGCTGGAGTTAGCGCCAGGCAGCGTGGTGGTGTGCGTGATATCCGGCGGTAACAATGACGTCTTGCGCTATGCCGAAATCATGGAGCGCTCGCTGGTGCATCGCGGCTTGAAGCACTACTTCTTGGTTAATTTCCCGCAGGAACCAGGCCAGCTGCGACATTTCCTGCAGGATATTTTGGGCCCGGATGATGACATCACGCTGTTTGAGTACTTGAAGCGAAACAATCGTGAGACTGGGGCTGCCTTGGTGGGACTTGAGCTGGGGCGTGCAGAGGACCTGAACGGACTGCTTGAGCGCATGGAAAGTTCCAAGATTCACGTCCAACAGCTGCATCCAGGCACTGCCGAATATGACTTTCTGGTGGCATAGGTAGACTGACACGCAGTGTTGACCAGCTATGAACGGCCCGTTCCGGGCGAGATTGAAAATGAGATCGAGATTAAGCACTCGCGCTTTATCACGCTCGTGGATCGAGTGACCTGTGAGAGTGAGGCGCGTGCGTTTATCGACGCCGCGCGCGAACGCTTCCCTGATGCCCGCCACCATTGCTCGGCGTATATCTACCACGTTGACGAAGCCAACCCAGTGGAGCGTTCCTCAGACGACGGCGAGCCTTCCGGCACAGCCGGAAAACCCATGCTTGACGTGCTGAAAGGCTCGGGAATGCTGGATATCTGTGCCGTAGTCGTGCGCTACTTCGGTGGCGTGAAGTTGGGCGCGGGCGGGCTCGTTCATGCTTATGGCGGTTCGGTCAGCGAGGCGCTCGAATTGGTCGAGCGCAGCACGCGGGCGCTGCGGGAGCTATATACCGCCGAATTCAGCCATGCCCAGGCCGGCCGCGTGGAAGCGGAGCTGCGCAATCGTGGTTATGAGATTACTGATACCGCATATGGTGCGGCGGTGACCTTTACTCTGGCTATCGAGCCCGGCGGCAGGGAAGACTTGGATGCCACGCTCGCCGCACTTTCCCAGGGCGAGGTGGAATCTAGCGAAGCCGGCACCGCCTGGGTGGAGCTTGGCGCCTAGGGGCGAGGGAAAGTCGGCGCTGCGCTAGAATGGCCGCCATGACTATGCAACGACGCCCCAACAATCCGATCGAGCTGAAGAAGCAGCAGGTTCGTAAGTACTCCCGGAACGGAGTAGTTAGCGTGGTCGGCGGCGTTGCTGGTGGCGTGCTGCTTGGGTGGGCCTTGTCTGGTTTCTGGGTCTTTATGACCTTGGGCCTTATCGTCGCCGTGGTTGGCGGTGCCTATAACTGGCGCAAGGTGCAAAAGATCGTCAACGAAAACCACAATTACTAGACCCGAAGGCTTAGATGCCGATCCAACCTGACTCAAAACCCGTCCGTATCGACGCCTGGGTGTGGTCTGTGCGCATGGCAAAGACGCGCTCGGAGGCTGCTGAGGCGGTGAAGGCGGGGCACGTAAAGCTCAACGGCAATGCGGTAAAGCCTGCCCAGCAGGTGGTTCCGGGAGATCGCGTACGTATCTGGCGCAATCACCACGAGCATGACTTGGAAGTCCTAGCCACCGTGGCAAAGCGCGTCGGAGCGCCGGTGGCTCGTGCGTGTTACATCGACCATGCGCCGCCGCCACCGCCGAAGGAGTTCATGCCTTCGGTTCCAGTCCGCGAGCGCGGCGCGGGCAGGCCTACCAAGAAGGAACGCCGCCAGATGGAAAAGTTCCGCGGCGGCTTCCGCTAGTTATTGGCCTCTTTTTTCTCCGTCTTTGAGGAGTGCGCGCGGTAATTCTGCAGCGCTTTGTAGCGGCCATTGAGGCGGCGCTTGCGGTCTTTGCGGTCTCCTGCAAGGGCAGTGGCCTCCACGTGCTGCTTGCCAAATTTATTAAGCAGCAGGTCGTCGATGAGGCGCACCTGGCCGGGGCGGAAGCGGTAGTTGATGGCGTCGTGTACGAAGGCGATGTCACCTGCATTCAGCAGCGACTTCAATTGGCTCATTGTGGTCACACCGTTGAGCTCCAAAATCTCTGCTAGGAAGCGGTAGTGCTCCGAACGCGAGCGCGGGAAGCGCCCGCCCATCAACACAGCCAAGACACCGGGCAGGGTCTCGGCGGAAAGCTCTACGTCTTCGCTGGTATCCGTGGAAGGATCTTTCAGCGCAGCAATCTGATCGAATTGCTGGTCCGCCAGCTCGATAAGCCCGGCGGCCAAGGTAAAGAGGCGGTCAACCTGCGCGGAAGGAGCCGCAGTGCCTTGCTTATAGCGGATATCGTGCTCGAACTCTGCCCACGCATGCTGCAGCGCGGTGCGTATTTGTACCTCAAAGGTCCAGCCTTCGTACTCTGCGAGCTCTTCAATCGCGTTGGTCACGCGCAGCACTAAATGGTGGGAGCCGTAGCCAAAACCGCCGGAAATGCGGGTCTCTGCGGCCTTATCCACCGAGCGCACCACCGCAAAGGAATCGCCCAAGACCTCGAGCGCCTGGGGGATAGCGGTGGAGTGGAAGACCGTAATGCGCACGCCGAGAACGTCGTGGATGTCTTCCCAGGGTCTGGGGTAATAAAGCTCGCCGTTTGCGTGGCGCTTTTTGGCCTTGGCTTTTAGCGATGGCCAGCGCTTGACGCGGGCGGAGGCGCGGTCGAAGATAACGCCGGCGTCGTTAAGCAGGTCCTCGATGGCCTCGTTGAAGTCTGCTTCTGCTCGTGGATGCCGGCGAACCCACTCGTGATACTGGTTGCTCAACCGAGAGATGGCGGATTCCTTCACCCCGCACCGACCTCCTGACTTTTTGCTTAAGCACGCGTTTATTCCCCTAAGCTTCTAGAGGAAATCCGTTAGCCCATAATAGTGGTTCGGGCGCAAGAACCGCACCGCGCAGGCGCCTTTGCTCGTTTAAGCGCCGTGACCAGTGCCGGACGCGCTTTAGCGGCGAGTCATGCAAGGCCACCACCGTGGCGGGATCCGGAACCAGGTAGTACAACGTCTGCCGAGCTGTTGCATGGGTTAAGCGGCGCAGGTGCGAGTCCATGATGCTGAAAGTCTGCGGATGCGCCAACCACGCACTAGCCTCGGCGCCGCGGGCCTGGATTTGAATGCCTTCCTCGCAGCCCGGCAGAATCTCCGCCGCGCAACGGGTGCGAAAGCGCAGTCCTTGGGCAGTAAGAGCGCGCCTTTGCAGGTTCGCTGCCGCCAAGTCCCACGCGCGGCGGGTGCTCAAGCCGAAACCGCTGATAGTGCGATGCGAAACAAAAGCCCGCGGAGCGTGCGCGGAGGTGTCTGCGAACTCGTCGCGCTGAAGGAATAGCACCGAAAGCTGGCGGGAGAGCTGCACTCCAGCGGGAGTATCGCCAAAGCCCTGGTCCGTCAAAGTAGCGCCCGAAAAGTCCTTCCGGCGCGCTAGGGCCGGCAGCAACCCCGCTAGGGCGATGGCCTCGAAATCTAGCGACTCAAACTTTTCCGGCGCAATGGCAGTGGTCATGGCGTGTGTCCTCCCCGCAGGACGAATATTTCACTTTCTGCACTAATTGGACTGCCATTTCCCGCCATCGGTTCCCAACGGAGTAGGAGAGTTTTTAAAAAGGCGGCTGCTCGTTGAGCTGGAGTTCTTCCAGCAGCTTCGACGCCGGCCACAACGCGATGTCCTGGCCTTTTTCGATGAGCTCTTCGGCGCGTTTTTCCTTCGAGGTCTTCGTCGCCCACTCGCCGAGGACCAGGATGGTGGTCTTCTTGGTGACGTTCTTTCCAATCTTGCCGCCGCGCTCAGCGATGCCCTTCCAGAGCAGACCTTTATCGAAAGGCTCAAAGTCACCGGTCAGAGTCACGTTCTGGCCAAAAAGCGCGCCCTCCGGATCCGCATCGAGGTTCGGGTCCGGAATGGTATCCGGTGTGGCTACCGACTGCCACGGAGCGGGTCCGCGGCCGGACTTCTTTTCCTTTCCGCCGGCCTTTGCGTCGGTCTTAGTACCCGACTTACGGGTCTTGTCGCGGAAGTCCGTGCCAGCGCCAAGGTCGGCCGCAGAGGTAGGCGCGGTATGCGCGCGCAGTACCGGCAGAATTGCCTCTTTATCCAACTTGCCGAGGCTAAATTCGCGGGAACGGAAGAGCTCATCCACCGAGCCCACGTGCCCAAAGCGCCGCGCAAGGTCCGCGACGATGACGCCGGCTGCGCGGGCGTCGGCAGTTGCCTCGTGGTGTTGGAAGTCATCGGCACCACAGAATGCCGCCACCGTGGGCAGCTTGTGGTTGACCACATCGATAACGCCGGCAGAAGAGGCATCGCGAGCCAGTGCTAGCGAACATGCCAAAGTGATCTCCGGAATCGAACCGCCAGCCTTCAGCAGGCCCTGACGCAAAGCGGTGGAATCGAACTGTGCGTTATGCGCGACTAAAACATCGCCGTCCATGAACTCAAAAAGTTCCGCCGCGGCCTCTGCAAAAGGCTGGGCACCCTCGACGTCGGCAGGCTTAATGCCGTGGATCGAGATGTTGATATCGGCGAACTTCTCAAGGCCCGGCGGGGGAGTACACAGCCAAGTGCGGGATTCGGTTTCCTGCCCATCGCGGAAACGCACCGCACCAATCTGGCACACCGAACCCCAATCATCGTTGGCGGTTTCCACATCAACGGCGGTGAAGTTCAGCCCGCTGACCGAGGCCGCCTCCGCCGGCGCCTCACCGCGCAGCGCAGCCTCGACCGCACGCGCGAAAGCCGCCGCGTCCTGATTGGGGGCAAAGGCAATGCGCTTGCCGACGCCGCCTAATTCCACGTATCCAAAGCCCGCCGCGGTGGGGGCGCAGACGGTGACATCGGTGACGTCGCTTAGCGCAACCTGCTCCTGTTTAGCCTTGCCCAGGCAAGCAGAAAGCAAAGAAGCTTGGAAAATAAGCTCCTTATTCGTGACATCGATGCGGGTGGCGTGGGCGTGAAAAGACACGAACTACCTTTCCGGGGAAAATCGGAGGAAAACTTCTTAAGCGTCGAAGACTGGCGGCTCTTCCTGGCGCAGAATCAGCGTCGAGCGCGGTTGAACAGTGATCGTACCCTCTGCATCAATGTAGGTTTCCTCCGCGGGGTAGCCGCCGGAATCCGCCGTATCGACCATAAGCCGCCAGCGCGCGCCCAAGTCCTTGGTAGGCAGGGTGAACTCAATCTCGCCGTGGTGGGCGTTGAAGATCATGATGAAGGAATCATCGGTGATGCGCTCGCCGCGGGCAGTGGTCTCGGTGATTGCGTTTCCGTTGAGGTAAACCATCAACGCGCGGCCAAAGTCATGATCCCAGTCGTCCTGCGTCATCAGCTTGCCAGAGGGCACCAGCCAGGCGATGTCGCGGTCCTGCACGTCGGAGCCCAGCGGGCCACCGGCCAAGAAACGCTGCCTGCGGAAGACCGGATGCGCGCGGCGGATGGCGAGCACACGCTTGGTAAAGCCCAGCATCGCCTCGGACTTTTCTTCTTCCAGCAGCGACCAATCCATCCAGGAAATCTCGTTGTCCTGGCAATAGACGTTGTTATTGCCGCCCTGCGTGCGCCCGAACTCGTCGCCGTGGCAAAGCATCGGCGTGCCCTGGGAAAGCAACAAGGTGGTCAGGAAGTTGCGCACCTGCCGGCGGCGCAACTTCTTTATCTCTTCGTCCTCGGTAGGCCCTTCCACGCCGTGGTTCCAGGAACGGTTGAAGGACTCGCCGTCGCGGGAGTCCTCGCCGTTTTCCTCATTGTGCTTGTCGTTGTAGGTGACGAGGTCCCGCAGCGTAAATCCATCGTGGGCGGTGATGAAGTTGATGGAAGCGGTAGGGCGGCGGCCATTGTTGCCATAAAGATCGGAAGAGCCGGTAAGCCGCGAGGCAAACTCTCCCAAGGTGGCGGGCTCGCCGCGCCAGAAATCGCGCACGGTGTCGCGGTACTTGCCGTTCCACTCGCTCCAAATCGGTGGAAAGTTTCCCACTTGGTAGCCATCATGGCCCACGTCCCAGGGCTCCGCGATGAGCTTTACTTGGCTGACCACGGGGTCTTGTTGCACGAGGTCGAAGAAGGTGGCGAGCTTGTCGACGTCGTCAAGCTCCCGCGCCAGCGTCGCCGCCAGGTCGAAGCGGAAGCCGTCCACATGCATCTCCGTGACCCAGTAGCGCAGCGAATCCATAATCAGCTGCAGCGAGTGCGGATGCCGAACGTTAAGGGAATTACCGGTGCCAGTGTAGTCCATGTAGAGGCTCTTGTCCTCATCAACCAGGCGATAGTAGGCGTGGTTATCGATGCCGCGGAAGGCGATGGTGGGGCCTAGATGGTTGCCCTCCGCGGTGTGGTTATAGACCACGTCGAGGATGACCTCGATGCCTTCCTCATGGAAGGCACGCACCATGGCCTTGAACTCCGCGACGGCCTCGCCGGGCTTTTTGGCATAGGCATAGTCCAGGTGAGGAGCGAAGAAGCCGAAGGTGTTGTAGCCCCAGTAGTTGCGGAGGCCGAGGTTGCGTAGGCGATCATCCTGCAGGAACTGGTGCACCGGCATCAGCTCGACGGCGGTGACGCCGAGCTCCTTGAAATAGTTGATGATCGCTGGATGCGCCATGCCCGCGTACGTGCCTCGCAGCTCCTCAGGCACGTCGGGATGGCGCATAGTCATGCCCTTGACGTGGGCTTCGTAGATGACCGTCTCATTATCAGGGGTGCGGGGGCGGCGGTCGCCGGCCCAATCGAAGAAGGGGTTGATGACCACCGAAAGCATGGTGTGGCCGAGGGAATCTTCAGTGTTGCGGCCGGTGCCTTCCTCTTCGGCGTGGATGTCATAGGAGTAGAGGGAGGCGTCGCCATCGAAATCGCCGTCGAAGGCCCTAGCATACGGATCTACCAGCAGCTTTGAGGGATCGCAGCGCAGGCCATTGGCGGGGTCATAGGGGCCATAGATGCGATAGCCATAGCGCTGGCCCGGGCCAACGTTGGGCAGGTAGGCATGCCAGACGTGGGCTGTTATTTCATTCAGCTCGACGCGCTCTTCTTTTCCTTCGCGGTCGATGAGGCAGAGCTCGATTTTTTCGGCGATTTCAGAAAAGATGGCGAAGTTTGTACCGGAGCCATCGAACGTGGATCCTAGTGGCGCGGGTTTTCCTGGCCAGGCTTGGGTAGGGCAGACAGCGGTTTCAGTCATGCCCTAGAGCATAATTAATTTTCCGTGCCCGCGAGCGGGTTGCGCAGGCCGTTTACGATGATCTCGACGCCGCGGTGGATATCTGGGCGGTGGTCTACGGGGGATTTATCCGCGGCGTCTGCAGAGGCTGTGGCCTTAGCTGACTCTGCCAACTGCTGGCGCGATTGTTCCATCTGGGTAGCGCCCAAGACTAGGTGCGCGATGGCTAGCGACGCCGCCTGAACCTCGGCTTCCAAGGCGCAGTGGCCTTCGACTGACTTAAATGAGGCGGCGATCTTTTCGGTGAGTACTTCCCAAGTCCCGGAATCAGGGTAGGCGAGGCCCGCGCTGGCAACCTCTGCGCCATCGCGCCAGCTGAGTAGGGCAGAGTGCAGGCTCTTTGCGACGTTTAGCGGGCTCGTGCCGGAAACAGGCGCCAGGATTTTCTCGGCCATGGCGGCGATGAGCGCTTGCTTGTTGGCGACGTGCCAGTACAGCGCGCCGGGCGCTACGCCGAGTGCGGTGGAGACTCTGCGCATCGTAACGTCCGCGAGCCCGTAGGAATTTAAGAGCTCGAGGGCAGTCGAAAGAATACGGTCTCGGTCTAATTGCACGCTGTTATCTTACCCGTCCGGCTGTCGGTGCATCCGTGCGGCACGGCAGGTGTATAAGGCCTGTGTGCCGAATAGTGGTGACTGGCTTAACATTTGCCAGTAAATGTGTAAGAAAAGGCCTAAGTTCACAGGCTTCTTTGAGGGATCCGACATGTATTCCGCACCTTCGACTTGTTAGGATGAGGCGGAAAGAAAACTGGCTCAGGCTGTTTCGCTCGCGCTGAATCGGCGACCATTCGGAACCGATTTACAGCGACCTACATTTAGCCTTGACGCCAGCCATCGTAAATATTTCAGGAGCCTAACCCTTGTCTTTTCTAACCCCTGCGAAGAAGTCCCTCGTTGCTGTAGCCATGGTTCTGCCGATGACCCTCGTTGCCTGCGGTAACGACGAAGAAGCCAACAACGCTCAGGGTGGCGACAAGACCACCGCCACGAAGACCACGCAGGCTTCCAAGGATGCGGACAAGTCTGCTGCTCCGAGCAAGGAAAAGAAGTCCGAGGACAAGGACGCAAACAAGGATAAGAAGGACGGCAAGGACGCAGAGAAGAAGGGAGGCGCAGACAAGGACTCCAACGCAGCCGCTGCGGAGGAGACCCTGGCTAACCCATTCGAGGGTGGCGCCAACCCGCTTGAGAACGCCGCGCCGGTCGCTCCGGTTGAGGGCGCTCCGGCAGAGCAGGGAGATGTCGACGGCATCAATCAGCTGGTCCGTGGCCTCTACGAGACCAAGACCATGCGCCAGTTCTTCAAGTACATGCCGGATCACACCTGCTCCGCAGTGCTGAACGCGCAGGGCTCTGAGGTTGCCAACATGGACTACAACCAGATCCCGGATGTTCCGATGAACGAGCTGAAGAACATGCTCGCAGCTTCCGGCCAGGACACCTCCCAGCTGGATGGCTTCGACTGGAACGCAATTGGCGTTGAGTCCATCAACGACGTTGTTGTCAACGGTGACGATGCTTCCGCAACCGTCAACGTCAACACCAACGAAGGTCTGGATAGCTCCACCATGCGTTTCCGCCGCGAGAACGGCAACTGGACCTTCTGTGGCGAGGTCTAAACTCTCCGCGGAGAAAATAGCGT
Organism: Corynebacterium sp. HMSC06D04; assembly: GCF_001807315.1. NCBI lineage: Bacteria > Bacillati > Actinomycetota > Actinomycetes > Mycobacteriales > Corynebacteriaceae > Corynebacterium > Corynebacterium sp. HMSC06D04. Next base: position 185,018 of record NZ_KV788559.1, on the reverse strand, counting down.
CAAACAAGGCGCTGTAATTTATAAGGAGGGAGTGCTTTGGCACTTCCTCCTTTTCGTTTTAGTTCTTTCGAGTCAGGCCTTATAAAGAAATGGTGTCCAAGTCCAAGTTTCGTATTCCTCGCTCCATCGGGTTCGGTGCGGGGCTGCTTGCCCTAGTCCTTGTTGTCTATTCGGTAGTGGGGGCGGTGTGGGGGATGTGGCGCCCGACTCTTACCGGCCGTGAAGTAGAAGACGGCGGCTATGCCATCGAAAATGTTGCTGACGTGCAATTTTCTTCCTTCATTGTATTCGCTGTCCTGGTGGGTTTCTTGGGGCTTTGCTTCGGGCTGTTTTCTTATATGCGCGGCGCGGCGTTCCGCGGCGTCGGGCAATTGCTGTGGTGTGGGGTGGCCTGCCTGGCAGGTGCGGCGGCTTTCTATGTGGTTGGCGGGGTAACGGCGCATTCCGCGCCGGCGGATCCGGGGCAGGTGGTCCAGTTTGTGCCAAAGTTTGCCCCGGGGATCGCGTGGGTGGTTTCGCCGTTTATGGCGATGTTTGCTTATTGGTCGGCGGCCTTCGTGGATGTGCCGGGCGTAGATTAGAGGCCGAGGATGCGGGGCTCGGGGGTATACATTATGTGTAATTTGCTGGACGTGTGGCGGGAATCATGCTGTGGAGTAAACCAGCATTGTTCCAGCTATGCGGGTCGATTTTGTCCAAAAGCTAAATAAGCACGGAAAAACCATTGGTATTTCGGGGTGGGTGCGACACAATGAAAAATAAGTCACACTAGTGAAGAGTTGTATCTCTCACCACCGAGGAATTTTCCCATGGACTATGTATTGGCTCTGGGTGAAAACCCAGACTTTCCTATCTGGTTGCGGGCCTCGCACCTCATCAACTTCGTACTCATCGGTATGCTGCTGCGCTCCGGCATCGAAATGCTCTCTTCCTTGCCGCGTCTGTGGTGGCGCAGTGATTGCGCGCCTGGCACCGAGTGGATCAAATTTACAAAGCGTGAGCTGCCCAAAGAGGAGGGCGTTTACACCTCCCTTATGGATGAGCTTTCGGTCTCGCCGATGCTTTCCCTGCCCGGCCGCGAGAACATCGGATTGGGCCGCCACTGGCACGGCGCCGCGGTGATGCTGTGGGTGCTCAATGGCTTTGTCTACGTTACCCTGCTCTTTGCCACCGGCCTGTGGCGCCGGCTGATTCCGACCTCCTGGGATATAGTCCCTGAGGCCTGGGAATCGGCCAAGGTCTACTTGAGCCTGCAGGCACCCTCGCTGGAGCACTTCACGCCATACGACGCCCTCCAGCAGCTCGCGTACTCCTTCGTCATTTTCATCCTGGCGCCGTTTATGATGCTCACCGGCGTAGCCATGGCCCCGGCCGTGCGAGTGAAGTTCCCTCGCTACGTGAAGTTCTGGGGTGGCCACCAAGGTGCTCGCTCCCTGCACTTCATTGGAATGGTGCTGATGAGCGCGTTTATTGTTGTGCACGTCTTCCTCGTGTTCTTCGTTCACCGCGAGCACAACATGGTCCACATGGTCTTCGGCGACGTGAGCGTGGAGCGCTACGCGCAGGCCTTTACCACCGTGGTCTTTACCATCGTGGTGGTCATTTTGTTCTGGATCTTCTTGTCCTACTGGTCCCTGGCGGATCGCGCCCGTGCCCAGCGCATCGTGGTGAAGTTTACCGAGCTCGGCCGCAAGCTCTTCCTGAACTGGTTGAAGGTTTCGCCTTCTACCCAGCAGGCTTATACCGATAAGGACATTTCCAAGTTTCACTGGACTAACGGCCTGCCGCCGACGCCCGATGAGTCGCCGGAGTGGACCAAGTTCCGCGAGAATGACTGGAAGGGCTACGAAATCACGCTGGCTGATGACATTAATGGCGTAGAGAAGGTCGTCACCATCGAGCAGCTACGTGAGTTGCCGCAGCAGTCCTACGTGGCAACGCATACTTGCATGCAGGGTTGGTCGGCGACCTCCCGCTGGGCTGGGCCTTCCATCGAGGACGTGCTAAGCCTGTTGGGACCACGCCCAGAAGGCGCCAACTACGTCATGGTCGAGTCCTATGGCCTAGCGCAGAAGATGTACGACAACCGCCCGCGCGAGCCCTTCTATGCCTGCTTTAGCATTGACGACGCCCTGGATGCACAGTCTGTCATCGCCCTGTCCCGCAACGGCCATGAAGTCGACATCCATCTCGGTGCCCCGGCGCGCTGCCGCGTGGAATCCAACCACGGCTACAAGGCCGTGAAGTGGGTTTCCAAGGTTAGCTGGATCGCTGATTACGCAGGCTACGGCGACGGCCGCGGCGGTACCCGCGAGGATTCTGCGCTGCAGGCGTTCAACGGCCGTATCTAAGTTCGGGAATCTAACGGCAAAAGTCGTACAATTTGACTCATGTCGATTATTGTTTCCACTCACTACCACGTCAGCGGCGTAAAGAATGACAACGATGTCCGCAAAGCGCTGCAGGCACTCTATGACATCTTCGCTTCCGGTGGCCTGGGCCAGGCCACCTTCGAAATTACGGACCATGAGTATGCCCGCCTTGTGGTCAAGCACAAGGACGATGTGATCCCCTCCGTCCCGGCGATGAACGAGGCCCTGGCTAAGGCTGGCAACTACGAAATCGTCCAGTAGTTTGAGCCTTTAAGGCCTGTTAAGGCCACTGGACCGGTGAGGCGCCAACCGCCTCTCGGGCAATATCGTCGATGCCATGCAGGATGTGTTTCATGCCGCGGCCCAGGCTGGTCAATAGCTGGGCGTCGGTGAGCCCGCCGCCTGCCATGACCGCGTAATCCAAGCGCACCTGCAGGCCGTCGACGTTCGAGTGGCAAAACGCCGCCGCCGAATGATGCGTGCGGTTCCAGTCGTTGCACGTTAAAAATATGCGGGTGAAATCCTCGCCCCTTAAGTTCGGGTCCCAGTGGCCCTTGATGATTAGGCTCGGGCCCACATCGAGCACGAATGCAAATAAAACATCGTTTATCCAGGCATAAACGGATTGCTCGGCGTCCGTCTGGAAACGATTGATGCCTAGCCTGCGCAGGATATCCTCCACCCGTGCGATGTACACGGGCAGCACCTCCGCTGTTGCGCTTTCCGACGCCGGTGAATTCTCCGCTGGGGATGGCTGGCTGTGGAGGGAAGGGAAGGCGTCGGCAAGCGCGTTCAAAAACAACCTCGCATTGCGCAAAGCCGGCACCAGCGCTGCCTCCAACTGGGAATCCTGCGGCTCGTCCTGAACCACCAAGAATGTATGCCCCCACAGCGTGACCGCAGTGGGGTCGGCATAATCCACCACCACGCGCGGCGAGATGCAGTCGTGGTTCCAGTCGTTGGCGAATTCGCCGAGCGCTGCTATATCTTCGAAGCCCAAGTGGCCTTGGTGGGTGGTATAAAAATGCAACACCGGCTCGCCCGCAGCGTCGAGGCTTACGCGGGTTTCACCCGCTGTGGAATGTGGAAAAATCACTAGCTCATCAGTGGCTTTAATGGAATGAATGCCCAAGCGGGAAGCGATCTCGCACATGCGAGCCAGGAGCTTCGTGCTCGTGGCGGACTCACAGCTGGCATCTGAATCGAATTCATCCATGCGCTGGGCCCTGCCTTCCATAATTTGCTTAAGCGATAGTGCAATAAGGGGAGAGAAGCTGTGGCCCAATTCTATTACCAAAACTCGCCCTACCGCTGGGGAATCGGCGTTAGTATATTGGTCTAGCTATAGAAAGGGCTCGGACTATGTTGCACACCATCGATCTGCGCGGAAAGACTTTAAGCCCCGCCCGCCTGCGCCGAGTCATGCCACGCGGCGGCGCTGACGTTGCGGCTTATCTGGACAAGGTAGCACCGATGGTGCATGCGGTGCGGGAAAAGGGCGCGGCTGCGGCATTGGACTATGGCGAGCATTTCGATCGTGTACGCCCGGCCGCCGTGCGCGTTTCCCAAGCCGCGCTCGCTGCAGCCGCCGCCGGGCTGGAGCCTCGGGTCCGTGCCGCTATCGAGGAATCCATCAAGCGCGTGCGCAAGGTGCACGCGGAGCAGAAGCCGGCCGCGCACACTACGACGCTTGGCCCGGGAGCCACGGTGACGGAGGTCTTCCAGCCGATAGAGCGCGTGGGCCTTTATGTTCCAGGTGGCAAGGCGGTTTATCCTTCCTCGGTCATCATGAATGCCGTTCCCGCGCAGGAGGCGGGCGCTTCCAGCCTGGTGGTGGCCTCGCCGCCGCAGGAGCAGTTCGCTGGCATGCCGCATCCGACAGTGCTGGCAACCTGCCACATGCTGGGCGTCGACGAGGTATGGGCCGTCGGCGGGGGACAGGCCGTAGCCTTGCTAGCCTACGGCGATGAGGAACCGGTGACGGGCGAGGCCTCCCTCGAGCCGGTAGATATTATTACTGGCCCTGGCAATATCTTCGTCACCGCAGCCAAGCGCCTGGTACGCGGCGTGGTGGGCACCGATGCGGAGGCAGGGCCCACAGAGATTGCCATCCTCGCGGATTCCACGGCAAACCCGGTCTATATTGCCTACGATCTAATCTCCCAGGCAGAACACGATCCGCTGGCGGCGAGCGTGCTCATCACTGACTCGCCGGAGCTTGCCGCGCTTGTCGACGCCGAGGTTTCCACGCGCTACCTTGTCACCCGCAACGCCGAGCGGGTGTGCGAGGCGCTGGAAGGCCAACAATCGGGAATCATTCTGGTCGATGACCTAGAGGCCGGAATCGCGGTTGCCAATGCCTATGCCGCAGAGCACCTGGAAATCCACACCAATGATGCCCGCGCTGTGGCCGAACGCATTAAGCATGCTGGCGCGATTTTCGTCGGGGAGTACGCACCGGTGCCGCTGGGGGATTATTCCGCAGGCTCCAACCACGTGCTGCCAACTTCTGGAACTGCCCGCTTTAGCGCCGGGTTATCCACTCATACTTTCCTGCGCCCAGTAAACCTCATCGAGTATGACCGAGCGGCGCTGGCAGAGATCTCTGACAACGTCATCGCCTTCGCCGCCGCCGAACAGTTGCCAGCCCATGGCGAATCCATCGCCGCCCGTTTTCAAGGAATATAGCCATGACCCAACTTTCTGATCTGCCCCTGCGTAAAGAGCTGCGCGGCAAGTCTGCCTACGGTGCGCCGCAGCTGCGTGTGGCCAACCAGCTCAACACCAACGAAAACCCCTATTCGCCTTCTGCCGCCCTCGTAGCGGATCTCGTGCGCAGCATCGAGGAGCAGGCAAGCACGCTCAATCGCTATCCGGATCGCGACGCCACCGAGTTACGCCGCGCGCTGGCTGAGTACTTAAGCGCCCAAACCGGCACCAAACTGAAAGCGGAAAACCTCTGGGCGGCAAATGGCTCCAACGAGGTTCTGCAGCAACTCCTGCAGGCCTTCGGCGGCCCAGGGCGTAAAGCCCTGGGCTTTAGCCCCAGCTACTCCATGCACCCCATCTTGTGCGCGGGCACCCACACCGAGTTCATCGATTGCCCACGCGGTGCGGATTTCCGCATCGACGTGCCCCGAGCACTGGAAGCTATAGCGCAGCACCGCCCCGACATCGTGTTTATCACCACGCCGAATAATCCGACCGGCGATGTCACGCGCCTTGCAGACATCGAAAAACTGGTCCAGGCCGCGCCGGGAATCATCATCGTGGACGAGGCCTACATGGAGTTTTCTTCCTCGCCCTCGGCTGCCCACTTGGTTGCGAAATATCCCACCAAGGTGGTGGTCTCGCGCACCATGTCCAAGGCCTTCGACTTCGCCGGCGGGCGCCTGGGATACTTCGTGGCCGACCCAGCCTTCATCGAGGCCGTAATGCTCGTGCGCCTTCCTTTTCACCTTTCCACGCTTTCCCAGGCCGCGGCCATCGTCGCGCTGCGGCATAGCGCCGAGACACTGGAAACGGTGCACAAGCTGGCCGCGGAGCGCGAACGCGTCGTCGCCAAGCTGCAGGAACTGGGATATTTTGTGGTAGAAAGCGAGGCCAACTTCGTGTTCTTTGGCCGCTTTGCAGATCAGCACGCGGTCTGGGAGCGGTTTTTGAGTAGCGAGGTGCTGATTCGCGACGTCGGCCAGCGCGGATTTCTGCGAGCCACCATCGGGCTGCCGGCAGAAAACGATGCCTTCCTTGCGGCGGCAGCGAAACTTAGCGGTACAGTAACTGCGGAAGGAGAAGACTAATGGCAAACCGCATCGGCAAAGCGGAAAGGGTGACCAACGAGTCCCAAATCCGCGTCGAAATAAACCTCGACGGCAGCGGGGACGCAGACATCAGCACCGGCCTGCCATTCTTCGACCACATGCTGGGCGCGATGTGCACCCACGGCAGCTTCGACCTCATGGTCCACGCCCAAGGCGATACCCACATCGATGCCCACCACACGGTGGAAGACACCGCGATTGTGTTGGGCCGCGCGCTTGCCGACGCCGCCGGCAACAAAGCTGGCATCCGCCGCTTCGGTTCGCAGCTTTTGCCCATGGATGAGACATTGGTAGAAGCAGTGGTGGATCTTTCCGGCCGCGCCTACTTCGTGATGAACGGCGAGCCGGAGCATCTACAATGGCAGATTATTGGCGGCCACTATGCCACAGTCATCAACCGCCACTTCTTCGAAACATTGGCCACACACGCGGCAATGACCTTGCACCTCAACGTGCGCTACGGGCGCGACCCGCACCACATCACCGAGGCAGAATTCAAGGCGGTAGCCCGTGCGCTGCGGCAGGCCGTCGAACCGGATCCCCGAGTAAAGGGGATTCCTTCCACGAAGGGAGCTTTATAATTTCTGGGAACTTTTTGATTTTGGTCCTGTTCTTGGTGGCAGGACTTCTTTTTGGTGGTGCCTGGTCTGCTTATCAGCAAGGCTCTAAGTTCTTTACCATCGTGGCTGCTGTGCTCGGCGCGGTATCCATCGCAGCGGCGCTGGCGTGGATGTTTGGTGTGATGGGCCAGTGAGCAACGCGAAGCAGTCCATCTGGAAGGTCCCGGGCTATACCGCCACGATGGTCGCCGTTGCGGCGGCCTTTGGCGCGTGGTCCATTCTGCTGCCGGTGGTCCCGCTGGCGGTTCTAGACTCGGGCGGCTCGGCAACCCTGGCAGGCGCCTCGACCGGCGCTTTCATGGCTGCCACGGTTATCACCCAGACTTTGACCCCGCGCATGTTGCGTACCTTTGGCTACCGTCCCGTCATGGCGGCGGCCGCGCTGCTGCTCGGTGTTCCGGCCTTCGGCCACTTGCTTGGTAACGCCGCCGTTGTCGTGCTTGTCTTTTCCGCCCTGCGCGGGATTGGCTTCGGCGCGTTGACAGTTTCGGAAAGCGCGCTGATCGCAGAAATCGCCCCCTCGCGGCTGCTGGGCAAGGCCACCGGAATGATTGGCGTCTTTGTCGGATTCGCCCAGATGGTCTTCTTGCCGGCCGGCATTGCGATGGGGCAGGCTTGGGGCTTTGAAACCGCGTACATCACCGCTGGCATCATCGGCATCATTGGCTTCGTGATGTGTTTGCGTGTGCCATCGCTGAAGGCGGCGTCGTCAAGCGTGGCGAACCGTGAGACCGGAGCCGTCGCTCCGATGTGGAAACTCTTCGCCGTGCCGGCCCTAGCTCTTACCACCTTCTCCATGAGCTACGGCGTGGTCTCCACGTTCATTGCCCCCGCGGCGCGAGAACTGGACCCAGCCACCGGCGCGGCCGTCGGCGGCCTGCTGCTTTCCTTAGTGGGTGCTGCGACGATGGTGATGCGTTACTTCGCAGGCGCGGTGGCAGACCGCCTTGGCAAACCCGGCACTTTGTATATCCCGGCCCAGCTCGCGGCCGCCGGTGGCGTGGCGTTGATTGCCTTCACGCTCGCGCAAGGCTGGTCGCTGTGGCTGCTGGTTTGTGGTGCCGTAATTTTCGGCGGTGCCTTTGGCATCGCGCAAAACGAGGCGCTGCTGGCGATGTTCGACCGCGCGCCTCGCGAAAAGATCTCCGAGGCCTCCGCGGTGTGGAATATTTTCTACGACGCGGGCACCGGCCTGGGCTCCACGGTGCTGGGCGCGTTGGTCGCCAGCACCGGCTATAGCGGCGCGTTTGGTGCGGGCGCTGCGATTATCGCGGGCGGGCTGTTGCTGACCGTCAGCGATACGCTGCTGGGACGTACCCGCGTTAGCGAGACACACGATATTAAGACCCGTTTGCGAAGGTTGCGTAAGGTATAGCCCATGACAGGCAAGAATGTTGTTGTGCTGGACTACGGTGCCGGCAATCTGCGTTCGGCACAGCGCGCGCTTGAACACGCAGGCGCGCAGGTCACCGTCACTGCGGATCCCCAGGTGGCCGTAGCTGCCGACGGCCTCGTGGTCCCCGGAGTCGGCGCCTTTGCCGCGTGCATGGAGGGGCTGAAAAGGGCCCAGGGCCCGCGGATCATCGGCCAGCGCTTGGCCGGTGGCAGGCCGGTGTTGGGGATCTGCGTGGGCATGCAAGTGCTTTTCGACGCCGGCTTCGAGCACGGCATTGCCACCGATGGTTGCGGGGAGTGGCCCGGCCGGGTGGAAAAGCTGCAGGCTGACGTGCTTCCGCATATGGGCTGGAATACCGTGGAATTTGCTGCGGACTCGGCGATGTTCGCGGGGATTTCTCCGCAAGAGCGCTTCTATTTCGTGCACTCCTATGCGGCCCGCCGCTGGGAGCTGGAAACCGAAATCACCGAGCCGCCGCGGGTGGCCTGGGCTGAGCACGATGGGGACCGTTTCGTGGCGGCCGTGGAAAATGGCGCGCTGTGGGCCACCCAGTTCCACCCGGAGAAGTCCGGCGAGGTAGGAGCGCAGTTGTTGCGCAACTGGATTAATACGCTTTAAGTAGGATTTGAAACCATGACCTTTACTTTGTTGCCGGCCGTCGACGCCGTTGACGGCCAGGCTGTGCGACTTGACCAAGGCGCGGCCGGAACCGAAAAGAACTATGGCACCCCGCGCGAGGCCGCGCTCAAGTGGCAGGAGCAGGGAGCTTCATGGCTGCACTTTGTCGACCTCGATGCGGCTTTTGGCCGCGGTTCTAATCACGCGCTGATGGCGGAGATCACCGCGGAGCTTTCGATGCAGGTGGAACTGAGCGGCGGAATTCGCGACGATGAGTCTTTGGAGCGTGCGCTTGCCACCGGTGCGCGGCGGGTCAACATCGGCACCGCGGCGCTGGAGAAACCGGAGTGGGTCGAGGAAATGCTGGAAAAGCACGGCGACAAAATTGCCGTGGACTTAGCGGTGCAGCTAGAAGAAGGCGAGTGGCGCTGCCGCGGCAACGGCTGGGTATCGGATGGCGGAGACCTCTGGGAGGTACTCGAGCGCCTCGATGCGGCAGGCTGCCAGCGCTTCGTGGTCACCGACGTCACCAAAGACGGCACCCTCGAAGGGCCCAACGTGGAGCTGCTGCGTGAGGTTGCTGCGGCTACCGAGGCAAAGATTACGGCCTCGGGCGGCATCTCTAGCCTGGATGATCTTCGCGAGCTGGCGCTGTATGAAAACGAGGGCATCGATTCCGCGATTGTCGGGAAAGCGCTCTATGAGCAGCGCTTTAGCCTCGAAGAAGCAATCGCGGCGGTGGCGGAGGTAGAGCCGCTGCCGGAAGAGGATTACATCGACCCCATTGACACCTATTAAAGCGAGGAGCGCCAATTCATGACTCAACCGCGTGAGCTCGTGGCTTTTGCCGAGGCGGCCGTTGACCAAGTAAGCGAATTATTCCGCGCCGGCCTCGGCGCGCCGCCTGCCCATTTCAAGGGCGAGGGCGATTTTGCCACGGAAGTGGACCTGCAGATCGAGGCGCAGCTGCGCCAGCATCTCACCCAGCTCACAGGCATTCCGGTTTATGGCGAGGAGTCTGCCTCGCCTTCCGGCGTGTTTGCGTCCGAGGAGACCATGTGGGTGGTCGATCCCATTGATGGCACTGCGAACTATTCCGCGGGCAACCCGCTGTGCGGCGTTCTGGTCAGCCTCGTCCATGACTCCCGCCCCGTAGTTGCGGTGGCGGACTTCCCGCTGCTGACGCGCCGCGTGGTGGCTGCCGAGGGCATGGGCCTGCGCTCGGTTGGCGGACCTGCCACAGGCTTTGGCGGCGGCGCGGATTCTCTCGGTTTTGACGAAGGCCGCGGGCACGTCGGCTGCTCTTCGCACCTGCCCACGGATATCTTCCACGAGCTGCGCGAGACCGGGCTGCGCCCACGCATGACCGGCTCCGTGGGGGTTGATTCGGCTTTCGTGGCGCAGGGCGTCTTCGACGGCGTGGTGAACTTCTCGCCGCATCCGTGGGACAACGCCGCGGGCGCTCTGCTCATCAAGGCCGCTGGCGGCATCGCGACCGACCCCGAAGGCAACGACTGGGCACCGGGCGCCCGCGGTCTGGTCGCCGGCACCCCTCAGGTGCACGCCACGATTCTCGACATCGTGGCCCGCCACAGTCAAAAATCTTAAAAAGGAGGATGCCATGGCCTTGGCCGTGCGTGTTATCCCTTGCCTCGATGTGGACAACGGCCGCGTGGTCAAGGGCATAAACTTTGAAAACCTGCGCGATGCCGGCGACCCAGTAGAGTTGGCCGCCCGCTACGAAGAACTCGGTGCCGATGAACTGACCTTCCTCGACGTCAGCGCCTCGAAAGAAGGCCGGGGCACCATGCTCGAGGTGGTGCGACGTACCGCAGACCAGGTCTTTATCCCACTGACCGTGGGCGGCGGCGTGCGTTGCATCGACGACGTCCGTAAGCTGCTGCGCGCCGGCGCCGATAAAGTAGCCGTCAACTCCGCGGCGTTTTCCCGCCCGGAGCTGCTGCGCGAGCTTGCCCGGGTCTTCGGCTCCCAATGCATCGTCCTATCCGTCGACGCCCGCAGAACCCCACGCATGCCTTCCGGCTTCGAGGTCACCACCCACGGCGGCACGCGCTCCGCTGAACTCGACGCCATCGAATGGGCGGCCCGCGGCGCGGAGCTGGGTGTCGGCGAGATTCTGCTGAACTCCATGGACGGTGACGGCACGAAGGCAGGCTTCGACATCGAGCTCATCAAAAAGGTGCGTGCTGCGGTGTCTATCCCCGTCATCGCCTCCGGCGGAGCGGGCAAGGCAGCCGACTTCCCACCGGCTATTGCAGCTGGCGCCGACGCCGTCCTCGCGGCCTCCATCTTCCACTTCGGCGAGGTGGAAATCGCCGAGGTGAAGGATGCCCTCGCGGCGGCCTCCTACGAGGTACGCAAGTGAGTAGCCCGGCAGACTTCGAGCTAGACCCGGGCGTCGCTAAGCTGCTCAAGCGCAACGCCGACGGCCTGGTTCCCGCCATCGCCCAGTCCGAGCAAGGCGAGGTGTTGATGTTGGCATGGATGGATGACCACGCACTCGCGCACACCTTGGCCACGCGCAAGGGCACCTATTACTCGCGTTCGCGGCAGGACTATTGGATAAAAGGCCAGACCTCGGGGCATACCCAAGAAGTACTGGGGGTGCGGCTGGATTGCGATGGCGACACCATCCTGATTACAGTTCGCCAAGAAGGCGCGGCCTGCCATACCGGAGACCGCACTTGTTTCGATTCTCGTGACCTTTTGGGAGGCGCATTTTAGATGGCACGCCGTCTTGGCCCACTTTTAATTGCTGCAGGCGCAATCCTGCTGTGGCTTTCATCCCGCATGACGTGGGCTACCGCTGCCGTAGAAGACGATAAGTCCGGCTCCAGCACCGTCGACATGGTGGGTTCCTTCTGGTCCCTCGAGCTAATCGCGCTGACCCTTGTGCTTTTGGCTGGTTCGGTCGCCGTGGCGGCCCTGCGTCGCACCTCCCGCCGCATCGTGGCCGTCATTTGCGCGCTGGCCGCAGCCGCCGTGGCGTGGAGCCCAGTCTCCCTGCTGACCTACGGCGCCGACGCCGCTCGCGCCCAAGAACTCCTGCGCGCCGGCTCCTCCGACGAGAATGCCGTCAACGGTGCGCATATCTCCGAGTGGGCCACCGTCCTCAGCACCGAGGCCGCAAAGGCTGGCCCCATTCTTGCCATCTTCGGCGCAGCGTGCGCGCTGTTTGGGGCGATGCTGCTGGTGCGCAAACCGGGCGTCGACAAGCCCCGCTCGACCAAGTACGAAAGCCCGGCCGCCCGCCAGGAGCGCATCGCCGAGGAACTAGAGACCACCACCGATTCCGGTCGCGTGATGTGGGATGCGCTCGACGCCGACATTGACCCCACGGACGTAAAACGCCCCTGAATTTCTATTTCGCGGGCCATCGCGATAGCCTAAGTGTGATCTCAAACGCCCCTGTGGAGGGAGGTGCTGATGTCCACTCCGATCGCCGTAGACCACCTGATAGCAGGTGTGCTTGACGACGTCGCCGTGCGCGAAGCCCGCGTCTCCTTCCAAGACATCAAAGCGCGCTCGCGTTCCATGAGCGAGCCTCGCGACGTCCGTGCTGCGCTGTTACGCCAGGGCTGCTCCGTGATTACCGAAATCAAACGCGCCGTGCCTTATGCCGGCGAAATCGCACATCTGGACTCTCCGGAGTCGGTGGCGCAGATTGCCGCGCAGCTAGCTGCCACGGGGGTCCACCTGATGGCCTGCCAGACCGACAGGCGGCGCTTCCACGGTTCTTTGGAGGATATGCGCCAGGCCCGCGAGGCGATCGATATCCCGATGATTTGCCGCGACATCATCGTGGACCCGTACCAGATCCACGAGGCGCGCTGCTATGGCGCGGATGCGGTGCCGCTGCAGGTGGAGATCTTGGAGCAAGCGCGGTTGGAGGCGCTGCTCGATCGCATTGAATCGCTGGGAATGACCGCAATTTTAGAGGTGCGCACCTGTGATGAAGTCGACCGCGCCATCAAGGCCGGTGGCAGCGTGGTGGCCATTAACGCATGGTCGGTGGCCTCGGATGCCATCAACCGCGAGGCCTTCTCCGAGATTGTGCCGGGGCTGCCGGAATCCATCGTGCGCATCGCAATCGGCGGAGTGAATTCGCCACGTAACGTGTTGAGATATGCCTCCCAGGGCGCCGATGCGGTGCTGGTAGGAGAGGCCATCATGGCGGCCCAAGACCCCGCCGCCGCGGCGCGTTCCTTGGTCGCTGCTGGCCAGCACCCGGCGTGCCCTTCGCGGAAGTCTCTTTAGTGGCTTTGTCCCGCCGGATAAGGCAAACTGTCTAGCGTGCAAATTCTGGCAAACATCCCGTCCCCGCCGCAGGGCGTGTGGCATTTAGGTCCGTTTCCGCTGCGTGCTTACGCACTTTGTATCATTGTCGGCATTCTGGTGGCGATGTGGATGACGCAGCGCCGCTACGTTGCGCGTGGCGGCAATTCCGATGTCGTGTGGGATGCAGCCATCGTTATCATCCCGGCGGGCATCGTCGGCGGGCGCTTGTATCACGTGATTACGGATCACCAGAAGTATTTCTGTGCCGACTGTAACCCGGCCGATGCCTTGAAAATCACCAACGGCGGCCTCGGTATTTGGGGCGCGGTGGCGCTCGGCGTGTTCGCGATTTGGGTGATGTTCAAGATTAAAAAGGTGCCCATGGCGCCGTTTGCCGACGCCGTCGCTCCCGGCCTCATCCTTGCCCAAGCCATCGGGCGGCTCGGCAACTGGTTTAACCAGGAGCTTTACGGCCGGCCCACCGACGTTCCGTGGGCGCTGGATATTTACTACCGCATCAACGAGGCAGGGGAGTATGCGCCGGTCTCGGGCCGCTCAACTGGGGAAGTAATAACGTCCGTGCACCCGACCTTCCTCTACGAGCTGGTCTGGAATGTTGCCGTGTGCTTGTTCTTACTGTGGGCGCAAAAGGCGTGGAAGCTGGGGTACGGCCGAGTGTTTGCGCTCTATGTGGCGGGGTATACGCTGGGTCGTTTCTTCGTTGAGAATATGCGCTCGGATGAGGCCACGATGGTCTTCGGCCTGCGAATCAACGTCATTGTTTCAGTAGTGCTTTTCATCGTGGCGCTGGTGGTATTTTTCAAGCTTCCGCGCGGGCAGGAGACTCCCGCTGAGGTAGATCCTGCGCGTAACGGGCCGAAAGCGCTCGGTGAGTCGCAGGAATCACACTAAGCAGTGTACGTTGCCCATTCATGCCCGCTTTTAAGCGGGCATTTCTGGTTTTGTTGGCTTTGGCAGTGGCCGTTGCCGGCGAACGCGGGTAGGTTGGGTTTCGTTAGCATTCCCGATGTGAATAGGGCTTTTAATGTTGGATAGAAGAACCAAAATCGTTTGTACCTTAGGTCCCGCTGTGGCAAGCAAGGACGGAATCCTGCGCCTCGTGCAAGAGGGCATGGACGTCGCTCGCCTTAACATGTCCCACGGCGAGCACACCGACCACGAAGCCAATTATCGCTGGGTACGTGAGGCCACCGATGAAACTGGCCGCGCCGTCGGCATCCTAGCCGACCTGCAGGGCCCGAAAATTCGCCTGGGTCGCTTCATCAACGGCGAGGAGATGTGGGCAGAAGGTGAAATCGTTCGCATCACCGTCGACGACGTCGAAGGCACCCACGACCGCGTCTCCACCACCTACAAGAACCTCGCGAAGGATGCGAAGGCTGGCGACCGACTGCTTATCGACGACGGCAAGGTCGCCGTGGTCTGTAAAGAAGTAGATGGCAACGACGTCGTCTGTGAGGTCACTGAAGGTGGCCCCGTATCCAACAACAAGGGCGTTTCCCTGCCCGGCATGGATATTTCCGTGCCGGCTCTATCCGAAAAGGACATCGCCGACCTGCGCTTCGCTCTGCAGCTCGGCGTCGACATGATCGCGCTGTCCTTCGTGCGCTCGCCAGCCGACGTCGACCTAGTCCACGCCATCATGGACGAAGAGGGCCGTCGCGTGCCGGTCATCGCGAAGCTGGAGAAGCCGGAGGCGGTCGATGCTCTGGAGTCCATCGTCCTTGCTTTCGACGCTATCATGATTGCCCGTGGTGACCTGGGCGTCGAGGTGCCGCTCGAGCAGGTGCCGCTGTTCCAGAAGCGCGCCATCCAAATCGCGCGTGAAAACGCTAAGCCGGTCATCGTGGCAACCCAGATGCTGGATTCCATGATCAGCAACCTGCGCCCGACCCGCGCGGAAGCATCAGATGTGGCCAATGCCGTGCTCGATGGCGCCGACGCCGTCATGCTCTCCGGCGAAACTTCCGTGGGCATCGACCCACAGAACGTCGTGCGCACTATGTCTCGTATCGTGCAGAACGCTGAGTCCGATGGCCAGGTGCCGCCGCTTTCGCACGTTCCGCGCACCAAGCGCGGAGTGGTGTCGTACTCGGCGCGCGACATCGCTGAGCGCCTGAATGCGAAGGCAATCGTTGCCTTCACCACCTCCGGCGATACCGCAAAGCGCGTGGCGCGTTTGCACTCCAAGCTGCCGCTGCTGGCGTTTACCCCGTTCCCGGAGGTGCGCTCGCAGCTGGCCCTGACCTGGGGCGCACAGACTTTCCTGAGCGATGCCGTGGACTCCACCGACGACATGATGGCTACCATCGACCGCTCGCTGCTGGCCATGGATAGTTACAAGGAAGGCGACCTCATCGTCGTCATCGCTGGCACCCCGCCGGGAATTGCGGGCAACACCAACATGATTCAGTGCCACATGTTGGGTGAAAGCCGCTAACCGAGCTCCTTGAGCGCGCTTCGCCGGCGCTCGGTAATCGCTGGCCCGTCAGCCCTGTGGCCTTCCTGCTTTTGCGCAGGGAGGCCTCTTTTTGTGGATAACTTTGTGGCCGCGTCATCGGAAAGCGCGTTTTAGCCTCTTTTAGGCGAAGTTATCCACAGACCAAAAATTGATGCTTGTGGCGGTCTTGTGAGTGCTTTTAGCGTGAAAGGTATGAACCTTCAGACGTATTTGCAAGCACGGGCGCGCGGCGTGGATCTTCTCGCCGAGGCGGCCGCGCTAAGCAAGTCTGAAATCATGGCATTAGGCGCAAGCCCCGATGACGCCGACCATCTCATCCGCCTCGCCGAGCCTTATTTTGGCAAGACGCCGTATACCCGCAAGCAGGCTCGTGCGCTCGCCGGTGCGCGGCGCCGTGGCCATGGATTGAGCGTGCTGGCCCGAATCGAAAAATACGTCGCGCGGGTGCGCAACCACCATCACGCGTGGGACCTAAGAGTCGAGTTGTGCCACGTGCCAGCCAATAACGTGGACGGGCTCGCGCGCGCTCGGCTACGCGAGCTCCTCACTCCGCCGCAGCCCCAGCCGCAGGTATCGCATACCCGGTACTCCAACGGCCTGGGCGCAATCCGTATCACCGATAAGGCGATGACCATCGAGGACTTTCGCGCCATCATTTCGCATGCGGACGGCGCCCTTGAGGGTTTTCGCGCGTTGGTGGCCGGAAACGCGAGCGGCGGGGCCGTTAAAGTATCGACCTCGGCGATTGTTTATCTTGACCAACTCGACCGCATCGTAAATGGTGAGGGTGAGGAGGTCACCATTGAGCTGAGTAACGGCGCGGTGGTCTCTGGCGCGCAGTATATTCAGCGCGCGCTGGCCCAGCATGGGGAGGCCGTCCTCGTGCATCCGCTGGCTGGGCCGGTCGATGCTTTCCGAACCCAGCGCATCGCAAACGATAAACAGCGTGCCATGCTCAAAGCGAAGTTCCGCGAGTGTGTGTGGCCGGGATGTTCCGTGCCTTTCGATGACTGCCAAATCCACCACATTGAAGCCTGGAACCACGGCGGGCACACCAACCTCCAAAATTTGGTGCCACTTTGCGCCTATCACAACGGGCTCAACCAGGATGACCCGCTAGGGCCCGCGCATCGCGGACGCATCACGCTTATCGACGGCCGCCTTGCCTGGCTTTCACCCAAAACCGGCAGGCCGTTGTTTCTAAAACACAACCTCCGCCCGCCACCCTAGGTTTGCGCCGGGCCGCCCCTGCCGGTCGCTCGTGCAAACGGAGCCACGGGTTGCACGGCGGGGGTGTCAGTAGCGGCGGTTGAGTAGCGGCGGTTGAGTGGCGGCGGTTGAGTGGCGGGGCCGCGTAGGGCGGGGAAAGCCAAAAAGGCGCTAGGTGAAATGCCTAGCGCCTACTGGTCGTGGTTACTTACTAATTGGGGTGGGGTCGTGGTTACTTACTAATTGGGGTGGGGTCGAGCTTCCAGACTTCGGCGGCGTAATCGGCAATCGTGCGATCAGAGGAGAAGCGGCCGGAAAGGCAGATATTCAGCCATGCCTTCTTGGCCCAGTCGAGTGGGGCGTCGACGTAGTCCTGCGCCATGCGGTCGCGGGTCTTCCGGTAAGAGTCGAAGTCACCGAGAACGTAGTAGGTGTCTTGGGCGTGGATGCCCTGGCCGTCGAGAAGCGAGGAGCGCAAGTCTCCGAACATGCCGGAATTCTCGTGGCCTAAAGTGCCATTGTTGAGGGCATCCAGAACGCGCTTCAAACCCGAGACGGATTCGTAGAGCTCGCCAGGGTTATAAGACTCTCGCAGTGCTGGCAGCTCCTCGTTGGAAGCGCCGAAGATATACGCGTTGTCCTCGCCGACTGCCTCTACGATTTCGACGTTTGCCCCGTCCATCGTTCCCAAGGTGAGCGCGCCATTCATCATGAACTTCATGTTCGAGGTGCCGGATGCTTCCTTACCCGCCACCGAAATCTGCTCCGAGATGTCGGCGGCCGGGATGATGTGCTCGGCAGGGGAGACGTTGTAATTTTCCACGAACACAACGCGAATGACATCGCGGGTGTCCTCGTCGTTATTGACCAGCTCAGCGATGGAGTTGATGAGCTTGATGATCTCCTTAGCACGGACATAGCCCGGGGCGGCCTTCGCACCAAAGATGAAGGTACGCTTCGGCACGGACTCGCCGTCTTCTTTGATACGGAAATACAAGTCCAGGATATAAAGCGCATTCAACAGCTGACGCTTGTACTCGTGCAGGCGCTTGATCTGCACGTCGAAGATAGAATCCGGGTCGACTTCCGCGCCCTGATGCTGCATGATCCACTCTGCGAAGTCGACTTTGTTTTTGTGCTTTACCTCCATGAGCTTGCGCAGAACCTTCTTGTTCTCAGAAAGCTGGGTAAGCGAGGCAAGTGAACTAAGGTCGGTGACCCACTCATCAGAACCGGACTGCTTGGTCAGAAGCTTCGCCAGGCGCGGGTTACACATCTTCAGCCACCGGCGAGGCGTGACACCGTTGGTCTTGTTGTTGAATTTCTCCGGCCACAATTCATGCCACTCGTAGAGCGTGTCGGCCTTGATGATCTCCGTATGCAGGGCGGCGACGCCGTTGATAGAAAACGCTGCGTAGCAGGCAATCCACGCCATGTGCACCTGCCCGTTGGATACCGGCGCCATGTATTCGATGCGCTGGGAATCGATGCCCCGAGCTTCCATATCCAGCCGGAAACGACGGTCGATTTCTTCCACCAACTGCCAGATGCGCCAAAACAGCTTCTGGAAAATAGACACTTCCCAGCTCTCCAGCGCCTCGGCGAGAACGGTGTGGTTGGTATAAGCAAAAGTCTCTGTGACAACCTTCCAGGCATCGTCCCAGGATAAGCCGTGGTCGTCGAGAAGCAGGCGCAAAAGCTCTGGAATCGCCAACACCGGGTGTGTGTCGTTGAGCTGGATGCAGTTGTACTTCGCGAATCCGCGCAGGTCGTCGCCGTGGTGGGCGATGTAGTTATCGATCATCTGCTGCAGCGAAGCAGAAACGAAGAAGTACTGCTGGCGCACGCGCAGCACCTTGCCCTCGTAGGTCGTGTCGTTGGGGTAGAGCACTCGGCAGATGTCCATGACGCGCTCGCGCTCGACGATGGCGTCGGTAAACCGCTGTGAGTTGAACGCATCGTAGTCGAATTCGTCGATGGGTTCGGACTTCCACAGGCGCAGGGTGCCGACGTTGTCGGTGCCGTAGCCGGTAATCGGCATGTCGTAGGGAATCGCGCGGACGTCCATGTCATCGAAGTGCACACGACGCTGATCGGAAGCACGGCGAATGACAAACTCGTAACCGTTTTCCATCCATGCGTCGGGCTGCTCCTTTTGGTGCCCATTGTCAAAGGACTGGCGGAACAAGCCGTAGCGGTAGAGCAGGCCGTAGCCGGTGACTGGGTAGTCCTGCGTGACCGCCGAATCGAGGAAGCAAGCAGCGAGTCGGCCTAGGCCACCATTGCCGAGGGCGGCGTCGTGCTCGGCCTCGAGGACGTCGGAAAGCTCGCGGCCGACTGCCTTCGCTGCGGCCTTGGCTTCGTCGACCAAGTCCAGGTTGGTGAGGTTATTAAGCAGCGCGCGGCCTTGCAGGAACTCGGCGGAAAAGTAGTGCTGCTGGCGGGTCGCAGAGTAGGCAGCGCGGGTGGCTTCCCAATTGTCAGCGATTTCGGCTACGACAGCAGAAGATAAGCCGGACCAGAATTTGCGCTGGCTGGCAGCAGAAGGGCTAACCCCGGCAGCGGAGCGCACGTGTGCGGGGACAGTGGACTGAAAAGCAGAGTGCTTGGGCTGGCTCATTTATTACCTATCTGGTTCTTTAAGAGAATGGAAAATACCGTGTGCCAGCTTATCCGGCCTTGAGCGCAAGCGCTTGCTTAATTTGCGAGGTAGGCCAGCACCGCTGCTGCGGCGGCTTGGGTACTCGATGCCACGGTGGGTTCATAATCGGGCAGGAATATCGCTTGGTGGTTGACGGGTGGGTTATCTGCCAGTTCTGCGGGTGTCGAGCCAATAAACCAGAAATAATACGGCACACCCCAAGCTTGGGGGAGGTAGCAAAAGTCCTCGGAGGCCGTCGAAGGTTCGGCAGTACCCGAGGCCGCGCCGAAGACGGCGTCAAAGACTGCGCGCACGGTTTCGTGGGCGGCAGGATCGTTGTCGGTGACTTCGCCGTGGGCAAAGTACTCGAATTCCGGCGGCTTGGGGGCGTCGGAGGCTACGCATTCCGCGCGCACCATTCGCTCGAGGGAGGCATATACACGCTTGGCGACGTCCGGTTTGTAATAACGGGTATTCAACACCAACTCGGCAGTCTCAGGAATGATGTTGTTTTTATCGCCTGAATGCAGCTCCCCCACAGAAATGACAAAGAAGTCATGCGGTGCCACCTCGCGTCCAACGATCGCTTGCAAACGCGTGATGACCATGGCGGCGATATAGGTCGGGTCAACGGCTGCGTGCGGCATCGAGGCATGTGCCGAGCGTCCGTGAATGGTGATGCGCAGGGAGTCGCAACCGGCCATGATTGCTCCGGGGCGGGACAGAACATCGCCTGCTTTGCCGGGCATAACGTGTTGGCCGAGGCAGATGTCGGGTTTCGGGACGCGGGTAGTAAGCGAATCGGCCAGCATATATTTTGCTCCCATGGAAGATTCTTCTGCTGGCTGGAAAAGAGCGAGGAAGGTGCCGGACCAGGCGTCGCGGTGGGCGTCGAGAAGCGCGCAGGCTCCCAGCAGCGCTGTAGTGTGCATGTCGTGGCCGCAAGCATGCATGTTGCCGTTGCGGGAGGCGTATGCAACTGCCGTTTCCTCTTGCACGGGCAGCCCGTCGAAGTCAGCGCGGAAAAGAGCGGTGGGGCCGGGGCCGTTGCGGAAGATGGCCACAGCTCCGAAGCCGCCGATGGGCTGGACGATCTCGCAGTCGAAAGTGCGCAGTCGCTCGAGGATTCGACCGGCGGTGCGCTCTTCTTCGTGGGAGAGCTCAGGGTGAGCGTGAAGGTCCTCGTAGAATTCGCGCTGCCAGCTAAGGTCTTCGCGGCAGTCTTTCAAGAGGTTTGCGATTTTGGTGGAATCTGCCATAGCTAATCTTCTTTTCGTTAGGGTAGGGTTACCTACATGTCAATTATTCAGTTTGATGTTCTTGTGCCGGATGCCCAGGCTGAGCGAGTGGCGGAGGTCTTTAGCACCGCCACCGAAAAGCTGGTTGCAAATGAAACGCTGGCCGCTGCCCGCGTAACCCGCGAGGAAAATCCCACCTTGCCGGCCGGCTTGGAGGAGCAGTTGCGCCAGACCTACCGCGACGACCACTTTGACCGCGAGCTAGAAAATGCCAATGTTTATCGCTACAACATTGAGGTCGACGGTGTGAAGGGATCCGTGAACCAGCTGACGATGGTGCTAGCGCGACTTCTCACCCCGCACGCGGTGTTGCCGAAGGACCACGTGCTTTTGGAAGATGAGGTCGCGCACGAGCGGCCTGCTATTTTTCCGTGGTCTGTACAGGTGCAACCTTAGCGGCCAGCGCGTGGGCGGCGGCGCGCAATTGCTCCACGACGTCGCCTTTCGCGGCGCCTTGAGCACTGTCGAGTTCGATTCCTACGGCGCCGTGGGGAAGCGGCGATGCGATGGAGCCTGCGATGACGCCGACTGGCGTTTCGCCGGCTAGCTCGGCGACGGTACCGACAACTTTGCCGGTGAGGGATTGCTCATCAAAGCGGCCCTCGCCGGTGACAACGAGGTCTGCCTCGGCGAGTTTCGCCGACAGGCCGATTTTTTCTGCCACATACGCGCCGCCGGGGACTACTTCGAAGTGTTCTTCGCTTCCCCAGAGCGTTTGCGAAAGCCAGCGCAAAGCGATGGGGATGCCGCCTGCGGCGCCAAAGGATTCGGCGTTTTCGTCGGTGCCGGTTACTTCGCAGAGGCGAAGAAGAGCGCCCGCGAGCAGCGCGATGTGTTCTCCCTCGACGCCTTTTTGTGGGCCGTACATGGTCGCGGCCTGGATAGGCACGGCTCGGGTATCGGCGAGTAGGGTGTAGTCAAGGGCACTGGCCTTGATGTTGAGCTGGGCGGTGTCGATGTTGTCGAGGCGAACGAGGGGAGCGCCGCCCTTGGGTAGTGCGTAGCCGCGCTCGTCGTGTGCTGCAGCACCAAGTGCGGCGAGGATGCCCATTCCGCCGTCGATGGTCGCGCTGCCGCCAAGACATAAAACGATGTGCTTAGCGCCGCGGGCTTCGGCGTCCGCGATGAGCACTCCGGTGCCGTAGGAATCCGAGTGCAGTGGGTCGAGGTCATTGGCGACGGCGGGCAGCCCGGTGGCGGAGGCGACGTCGATTAGCGCATGCTCGCCGGCCAGGAAGTAGCTGGCTTCGGTCAGCCGCCCGCGGGCGTCGGTAGTGGGCAGTGTAATCGTTTGCACCTCGACGCCGGAAAGGCTGGCGGCGGTGGCGAGGATTTCGGAGGTGCCTTCGCCGCCGTCGGCCATGGGGCAGGTGGTGATGGTGGCGTCGGGAAGGGCCTCGCGCAGACCGCCAGCGATGGCTGCCGCGGCCTGCATTGCGCTTGCTGTCCCTTTGAAAGAGTCCGGTGCGACGATGATATGCATGCCGAAAAGTATAGGTGGCCACTAATTCGTGGGCGGTTTTACCTCGCGGATACTTGCACTTTTGGTCACACGATAGAAAACTGTTTGGTGTCCTGTAAACCACCGATTCGGCACCCTCGCCGGCGAAAGGCGCACCAGATGCACATCGAAAAGCAAATTTCCAACTACTACGACATGCTTTTAAAGCGAAACGCCGGCGAGCCCGAGTTTCACCAAGCCCTCTCCGAGGTACTGGATTCGCTGAAGATTGTCCTGAACAAGGATCCGCACTACGCCGACTACGGCCTGGTCGAGCGCCTATGCGAACCCGAGCGCCAGCTCATCTTCCGCGTTCCCTGGACCGATGATCGTGGAAACGTTTGCGTCAACCGCGGTTTCCGTGTGTAATTCAATTCCGCACTGGGCCCGTACAAAGGCGGGCTGCGTTTCCATCCTTCGGTGAACCTGGGCATCATCAAGTTCTTGGGCTTTGAGCAGATTTTTAAAAACTCGCTGACCGGCCTGCCCATCGGTGGCGGTAAGGGCGGTTCTGATTTCGACCCGAAGGGTAAGTCGGATGCGGAAATCATGCGCTTTTGTCAGTCCTTTATGACGGAATTGCACCGCTACATCGGTGAATATCAGGATGTTCCGGCAGGCGATATCGGTGTTGGCGGGCGCGAGATTGGTTACCTGTTCGGCCAGTTCCGCAGGCTGGAAAACCGCCACGAGTCTGGCGTGCTGACAGGCAAGGGGCTGTCCTGGGGCGGCTCCCTGGTGCGCACCGAGGCCACCGGCTACGGCTTGGTCTATCTCACCGCAGAGATGATGAAGGCCCACGGCGAGTCCTTTAGCGGAGCAAAGGTCATTGTCTCTGGTTCTGGAAACGTGGCGATTTACGCGGCCGAGAAGGTCCAACAGTTGGGCGGCACCGTCGTAGCGATGTCTGACTCCGCGGGGTATGTCGAAACCCCAAACGGCGTTGACTTCGAGCTGCTGAAAGATGTCAAGGAGGCGCGCCGCGAGCGCATTAGCGTATATGCCCAGGAGGCAGGCGTGAAATATGACGAGGGCGGCAATATCTGGGCCATGCCTGCCGACGTTGCGTTGCCGTGCGCTACTCAAAACGAGCTCGACGTCGACGCCGCGCGGCTGCTGGCAGAAAATGGCGTGCGCTACGTCGCCGAGGGAGCAAATATGCCGTGTACTGCAGAAGCGACGCACTTCTTCGTGGGCTCGCAGGTTAAATTCGCGCCGGGCAAAGCCGCGAATGCCGGCGGCGTGGCCACCTCTGCGCTGGAGATGCAGCAAAATGCATCGCGCGATTCGTGGTCTTTTGACTACACCGACAAACGATTGCACGAAATCATGTCGAAGATCTTCAAAAACATCGACCGCACCGCGCGGGAGTATGACATGGAAGGCGATTATGTCGCGGGCGCGAATATCGCGGGCTTTAAGAAGGTGGCTGATGCGATGTTGGCGCAGGGCGTCGTATAGCGCTGCTTAAAGCCTGAAGTCGAACTTTAGATTTTTATTGCAAGTGCCGCGTGGGAAACGTGTGAAAAAAGTTTCTTTGGTTACTCTGAGCGCATGTACCGCGTATTTGAGTCCCTAGATGAACTTGTTCGCAATCTGGAGCAGGCCTACTCCGTTCCCATGACAGCCAACTGCATGGTCCCGCGCCACGAGATGCTCGCGCTTCTCGACGACCTCCGTAACGCCCTGCCCGTCGAAATGGACGATGCGCAGGATGTCCTAGATAAGCAGGACGAAATCTTGGCTGGCGCGGAGGAACGCGCTGCGCAGATTGTCGCGGATGCAAACGCGCAGTCTGACGAGATTATGGCGCGTGCGCAGGAAGACTCTGACGCCATGCTTTCCGACGCCCAGCAGCGCTCGACCGCCATGGTCGCCCAGGCGGAAGACGATGCCAGCGCCATGATCGAAAGCGCGCGTGCCGATGCGGACCGCACCATCGCGCAGGGCAATCAGGAATACGAGCGCAGCGTCGCCGCAGGCCAGGCGGAGCAGGAACGCTTGGTCTCTGAGTCCGAGGTGGTCCGCCGCTCGAACGATGAGGCGCAGCGCATTGTGGAGACCGCCCACACCGAGTCGAATCGTTTGCGCACCGAGTGCGATGAGTTTGTCGATTCCAAGCTCGGCGAGTTTGAAAGCTCTCTTTCCGGCCTGCTGCGTACCGTGAACTCTGACCGTCAAGCGCTGCGCCGCGGCGCGGGCGTGCGTTCCCGCATAAGCGATCCGCGCGCAGATGTGCGCAGCGAGCGCGGCGAGTACCGTGCCGACCGGGGCGAGCGCGGCGAGTACCGCGCCGAAAGCTCCGAGCGCTACGAACGCTAAGACCTATAGCGCGGATGCGTCAAGCACCGAGAGCTTCCGGCACCCGGGCGCTAGCGCGGCGATTGCACACTCTGTTTGCATAGGGTTTGCATAGCTCGGCTGCGGCGCGGAGACGATGGTCCTTGCTGGTGGCCAGACGGTTTGTCGTACACCGTCTGTTCATCAGCTGGGGCCATCGTCTTTGTGGCAACGGCAATCGCCGCTGATACCGCAGCGGGAAAACCGAACACGCCCCACATCAATGCAAACGTTTCCATAGGCGTACCCGCGATGAGGCGCACAGAAAATAGCGCCTCCACCAAATATTGCCCTGCGACAACGCTCAAAATTCCGCCGAGTGCCGTAGCAACGGACATGAGAACGCCCGATAGCCCTTCGCGCGCATTCCAGGCCAGCCACGCGGTGCCAAGGCCTAGGAGCGCGGAGGCGACAATCATCGTGATGTCGAAGGGCAGCGGAAGCGCCACGAAAGCACCAAGCACAAACCCCAAACCCAGACCGCGATAGGCCAGGGAGTGCAGTGCCATCCCCGGCCGCAGGCGGCTGCGGCGGTATCGCAGATATGCGATTGCGCCAAGCGCTACCACCGGCAGCACGCAAAGCAGAGAAAACGCCCATCCAAGCTGGGCTAATTCGCTGTTTGGTGCAGTGGTGCCGTAATTCATAGTCCCCAGACTAAGGCCCCCTAAGCCATTGGGAAACCACCTGCCTTTAGTGCATAAGACCTTGTGCGGTGCAGTTCAGGCAACACCCAGATAGCGGGCAAAAGGCGGCGTCGGCAAGCGTGGGCAAAGCTCTGCTAAAAGGATGGCGCCGCACAATGTAGGCTAAGAGACGTTATGGCAGATGTATTGGAATCACCGCTGAAATTTAACGTGGCCGAGCTCTTGCGTGGCCAGGGTGCTGCCGCAATGCCGGAGCAGCGCGTGCAGAAGGGCCCTGCGCCCGAACGTATCGGTGTCGAGATGATCGCCGTTGCAAAAGGCGACGAGATTACGGTCGACGCTACCTTGACACCGCTGGGATCGGGCGTGCTTGTCGACGCCACGGTTACCGGCACTCTCACCGGCGAATGCGCTCGTTGTTTGCGCCCGCTGCAGCCGCAGCTGGATCTGCAGGTCTCGCAGGTTTTTGCTGCAGACGAGTCTTTCATCAGCGGCGACGAACTCGATGATGAGGATGCAGGCTCTGGCGATGAAGTTCCTGAGGTCGTAGACGACGAAATCGATTTACTGCAGACTGTCATCGATGAAGCTGGCCTGAGCTTGCCTTTCGCGCCGGTGTGCGAGGAAGGCTGCGACATAGAGATGCCGGAGGGTGTTTCCACCGGAGTCTCTGGGGAAGAGGAAGACAAAGTCGATATCCGTTGGTCTGGACTGGAGAAGTTCCTGTGAGCAAGAAGAAGAAGCTGACCGGCGAGGAAGCCCTCAAGCAGGCCTATAGCGCCGTCGATCATGGCCCGTTGCTGCAGGCATTGGGCATCGACCTGGCCGATGAAAACTTGCGTCTGGCGCTGACCCACCGCTCTTTTGCCAACGAAAACGGGTACTTGCCCAACAACGAACGCCTCGAGTTTCTAGGCGACGCTGTCCTTGGCCTGTCCGTGGCTTCGAAGCTCTACGAGCAGTATCCTTCGCGTCCGGAATCGGATATTTCGAAGATGCGCGCTTCCATCGTCTCGCGATACGGGCTTTCCGATATCGCTCGCGAGATTGAGCTGGGCCAACATATCCTGCTGGGCAAGGGCGAGCAGTCCACCGGCGGCCGTGACAAAGATTCGATTCTGGCGGATACCACCGAGGCCATCTTCGGCGCGATTTATCGCCAGCACGGCTTTGAGGTCGCGCGCGATGTCATTCTGCGCCTGTTCCAGAAGAAGATCGACAACGCTGTCGTCTCCGGCCGCCACATGGACTGGAAGACCAACCTGCAGGAGCTGTGCGCCGAGCTGAAGGCCCCGATGCCGGTCTATACCGCTACCTCTACCGGCCCAGAGCACGACCAGACCTTCACCGCGGTGGCTACCGTCGCGGGCCTGACCGTGGGCAACGGCGTTGGCCACAACAAGAAGCTGGCCGAGCAGCAGGCGGCGCAAGAGGCGTGCGATACTCTGCGCGAAACTCCGCTTTTGGTCCAGGGCACCGCTAATCGCGAGAATTAATGCCTGAACTTCCAGAAGTCGAGTCCGTCCGCCGCGGGCTCGAGGCCTATCTTCCCGGCCGCCGCTTCGAGTCCGTGAAAGTCTTGCACCCGCGGGCCAACCGCGGCCAGGATGGCCCCTTGGAACAGCTCCTAGCCGGCCGCGAAATCGCGAGTGTGGCACGGCGCGGCAAGTTCATGTGGCTGGAATTCGCCGACGAAGACCTCACGGATCCCGGCCGCGATGTGCTTTTCGTACATCTCGGCATGTCCGGCCAAATGCGGGTGGGGGAGACGGACTCGAAACATGTACGCATCGCGGCGTC
This sequence comes from Corynebacterium sp. HMSC06D04, assembly GCF_001807315.1. NCBI lineage: Bacteria > Bacillati > Actinomycetota > Actinomycetes > Mycobacteriales > Corynebacteriaceae > Corynebacterium > Corynebacterium sp. HMSC06D04. The sequence goes on along the minus strand of NZ_KV788559.1, from coordinate 157,974 downwards.
GTTAAGCGGCGGCGTCCAGTTGAACTTCGTGGACCAGCGCACCTTTGGATATTGGTTGCTGGCCCCCTGGACGAAGATCGCGCACATCGCGCAGGACCCGCTGGAGTCGGACTTTGACCTTGTTGCCACGGCGCGGCGGCTGCGGGGGAAGAAGACGGCGGTGAAGACGGCGTTGTTGGATCAGACTGTGGTCTCGGGAATCGGTAATATTTATGCCGACGAGGCGCTCTGGCTAGCCCGCATACAGCCCCAAAAGAAGGCCTCCACGCTGCGCCAACGCGACGCAGTTGCGCTTGTCGACGCCGCCGCGACCGTCATGCGCGCTGCCCTTAAAGTCGGCGGCACTAGCTTCGATGCGCTTTATGTCAACGTCAATGGTGAGTCGGGTTATTTCGACCGCTCTTTGCATGCCTACGGCCGCGGCGATGAGCCGTGCGATAGGTGTGCGACGCCACTAAAAAGGGTGGTTGTGGGCGGCAGATCTACCCACTATTGCCCCCGCTGCCAAACCTATTAATGGATCGATAGGGGATATATAGCGTTTAATATTCCACATGGAATTTATTGAGAACGCTGTGACAACGTTCAACGATTCGGTATGGACTTATCTGATCCCGTGGATCTTGATTGCTGCGGGACTATTTTTCGGCTTTAGGACTGCGCTCGTACAGGTGCGCATGGTCCCGCAAATGTTCAAGGCTGTGGTGGAACGTCCGAAGGGCGTCGGCCGCGACGAAGACGAGGACTACGGCGGAATCTCCGCTTTCAAGGCTTTTACCATTTCGGCGGCCTCGCGCGTGGGCACCGGCAACGTCGCGGGCGTGGCTGTGGCTATTTCCGTGGGCGGACCTGGTGCCGTGTTCTGGATGTGGCTGATTGCCATCCTGGGTGGTGCGACGGCGTTTATCGAGTCCACCCTGGCTCAGGTGTGGAAGGTCCGTGAAGGCACTGCTTACCGCGGCGGCCCGGCTTATTACATGAAGCGTGGCCTAGGCTGGGGCCCGCTTGCCGCTATCTTCTCTGTGGCCATCGCCTTTACCTTCGGCTTTGTCTACAACGCATTCCAGACCAACGCCATTGCCGATTCCATCGCGTTCTCCTTCGGCCGTGACGACTTCTCCTTCCGCTTTATCATCGGCGGCGTTATCGCTGCTATCTCCGCTCTCATCATCTTCGGTGGTGTGCAGCGTATCGCGAATATCACCCAGGTCATCGTTCCGTTTATGGCGGTTGCGTACCTGCTCATCGGCGGCTTCGTCGTCGTGGCCAATTTTGACAAGGTCCCGGGCATGATCGGTGACATCATCGGCCACGCCTTGGGCTTCAAGGAAATTGCCGGCGCCGGTCTAGGCGCTGCCATGATGAAGGGAATCCAGCGCGGCCTGTTTTCCAATGAGGCCGGCGAGGGCTCCGCGCCGAACGCCGCAGCTACCGCCGCCGTGTCGCACCCCGTCAAACAGGGGCTGGTGCAGACCTTGGGCGTTTATTTCGACACGCTGGTTGTCTGTTCTATCACCGCCTTCATCATCCTGCTGGGCCCTACCGTCAACTACGGCGCGGAAGCCGAGGGTGTTTCCCTGACGCAGGCTGCACTGGCTTCTGAGGTGGGCGATTGGGGCATCCATTTCGTCAGCTTCATCCTATTCTTCCTGGCATTTTCTTCGATTCTGGGCAACTACTACTTGGCAGAGGCCAACGTGGAGTACTTAACCCGCAAAAAGAGCGTGCTGATCCTCTTCCGCCTCGTGGTGCTCTTCTTCGTATGGTTTGGCGCCGTGGGCTCTTTGCCTTTGGTCTTCGCCCTGGCAGATACCGGCGCGGCAACGATGGTCTTCCTGAATATTCTTGCCATCGTTCCTTTGTCCGGCGTAGCCATCAAGCTGCTGAAGAACTTCAACGAGCAGCGTCGTGACGGCGTGGACCCGATTTTCCATCGCGACATGATGCCGGAACTGAAAAACGTCGAGTGCTGGGACGGCTCTGACCCGGTTACCCGCCGCAGCCCGGAGGACCGCAAGCACTTGCAGCACAAGTACGACCTGTCGGATCGCACCAATCTACGGGAGTACTAAATGCAACGCCTGACCGCTTTCGTGCACGGTACGGTCCAAGGCGTTGGCTTCCGTTGGTGGACGCGCTCTCGGGCCCTCGAATTGGGCCTTGCGGGCCACGCCACGAACTTAAAGGGCGGGCGCGTGCAGGTTGTTGCCGAAGGCCCGCGCGAGGACTGCGAGCGCCTGCTCGAGTTATTGCGCGAGCAGCCTTCCACCACCAAGCGCCCCGGAACCGTAACTACCGTGGTGGAGCAGTGGTCCGACCCACGCGGTGAGAGCGGCTTTATCGAACGCTAGCGCCTAGGCTTGCTAAACTTTCACGAATGCACCTGAAATCGCTCACGCTCAAAGGCTTCAAGTCTTTCGCGTCCGCGACGAACCTGAAATTCGAGCCCGGCATCTGCGCTGTGGTTGGTCCGAACGGCTCAGGTAAGTCGAACGTCGTCGACGCGTTGGCGTGGGTCATGGGCGAGGGCAGCGCCAAGACCCTGCGCGGCGGCAAGATGCAGGATGTCATCTTCGCCGGCGCGGGCGACCGCAAGGCGCTAGGCCGCGCCGAGGTAACCCTTACCATCGACAACTCCGATGGCGCGCTGCCCATCGAATACTCCGAGGTTTCTGTCACCCGCCGCATGTTCCGCGACGGCGCCAGCGAGTATGAAATCAACGGCGCCAAAGCGCGCCTTATGGACATCCAGGAGCTGCTTTCTGACTCCGGCATCGGCCGCGAGATGCACATCATCGTCGGTCAGGGCAAGCTCTCCGAAATCCTAGAATCGCGCCCAGAAGATCGCCGCGCTTACATTGAGGAAGCCGCCGGCGTGCTCAAACACCGGCGTCGTAAAGAAAAAGCGCAGCGCAAGCTCACCGGCATGCAGGCCAACTTGGATCGCCTGCAGGATCTCACCGAAGAGCTGGGCAAACAGCTAAAGCCTTTGGCCCGTCAGGCCGAAACCGCCCAGCGCGCGGCCACCGTCCAAGCGGATTTGCGCGATGCCCGCCTGCGCATCGCCGGCGACCAAGTCGTGCAAACCCGCAAGAAGTACGCCGATGCCGAGCAACAGGCTCAGGTGCTCGCCGAGCAGGTGGCGGAAGCTACCGAGCAGCACGAAGAGGCCACAGGCGTCCAGTTGGAAATCGAGGCCCAGCTCGAGGAGGTTAATCCGCAGGCCGAGGCCGCGCAGAAGCTGTGGTTCGACCTGTCGACGCTGTCCGAGCGCATCGCCGCCACCCAGCGCATTGCGGAAGAGCGCGCGAAAAACGTCGGCGCACAGGTCGCCTATGCAGGCCAAGACCCAGAAGAGCTCGAGGCCCGTGCCCTGCGCGCGGACGAGGAGCACGCAGAGCTGCTCATGGAGGCCGAAGAGGCCGCCGAGCGTCTGGAGTCCATCCGCGAGGAGGTGGCGCAACGCCGCGCCGTCTTCGAAGAGGCGGAAAAGGAACACATGGCGCAGCTACGCGCGATTGCGGATCGTCGCGAGGGCGTGGTTCGCCTCATCGCCTCCGAGGAAATCCTCGCCGGGCAGGTCTCCGCGGCAGAGGAGGAGCTCGTGCGCCAGGAGGAGACGCTGCAGTCCACCAAGGCGCGCACGCGCACGGCGCAGGCTGAGGCGGACGAAGTTGCCGATAAGTTGGAGGCCTTAAACGCCGAGCGCGAGCCGTTGGAAGAGGCCCACGTGCGGGCGGCGAGTGAGTCAGGGGCGGCCGAAAAACGCCTGGAGCAGCTTCGCGACGGCCAGCGCGAACGCGAACGCGCGGTCTACACGCTGCGCTCGCGCATCGATACTTTGGCGCAGACTGCCCCGGAAAATATCGACTTGGGCGAGGGCTTTAAGCCGCTGGCGCAATACATCACCACCTCCCATGACACGGCCGTTGCGGCGGCGTTGGGCGCGTTCGCGGAGGCGCAAACGGGCGCGGTTACAGAGGACATCGTGGCAGCCTTGAGCACCGCCGCCCGCACCCCGCTGGTGGACACCACTGCCGCGGGTGCCTCCGACTGGCGTCTGGACGCCAACCTGCCCAGCGGTGCGACCTGGCTGCTGGATGAGATGCAGCTTGCACCCGAGGTACAGGCGGCGCTGACGCGTCTGCTTTCCGACGTCGCGCTGGTCGGCGATCTTGCCCTAGCTCGCGAGCTGGTGCGCGAGGATCCGCGCCTGCGCGCGGTTACTGCCGAGGGCCTGTTGGTGGGCGAGGGCTGGGTCGAAGCCGGTACCGGCGCTTCTTCTACCGTCGAGGTCACCGCGCGCATCGCGGAGGCAGAAGGCCAGCTGGAATCTGCCACGCAGGAGTTGGAAGAGCTTTCCGGCACCCTGGAGGGCGCGAAGATGGCGGCCGAGGAGGCTCGCGTCGCGGCGGCCTCGGCAAAGGCGGCCTTGCGTGAGCACGACACGACCGTGGAAGCCTGGCAGCGCGACCACCAGCGCCTGCTGAAGCAGCACGAGGTCAACAAGGCTGAGCATGAGAAAGCCGCGGCCCGTGCGACCGAGATTGAGGTCAAGCTTGCCGAAGTGCGCGAGCAGCTGGCTGAGACCCGCGACCGCCTCTCGCGCGTCGATGAGGAGGTCGAAGACGGCGAGCCTTCCTCCCACGAGCGCGATGCTGCCTCGGCCGCTTTGGAGCAGGTCAAGGCCATGGAGATGGAGGCCCAGCTCGCGGCGCGCACCGCCCAAGACAAGGTGGGGCAGGCTGCGGGTAAGGGCGACGCGCTGCGTCGCCAAGCGCAGCATGAACGTCAGGCAAAGGCCCGCCATGAGCAAGCGATGGCGCGTCGTAAAGCGCAGGCCGACTTAGCTCAAGCGGTGGCAGGCCATGCCACGGACCTTGCCGGACGCGCATCCCAGGCCCTGGAGCGCGCCACCGCTGAGCGCGATGAGCTGGTTAATCAGCGCAACGTGTTAGGCGGGCGCTTGCAAGCGGCCAAGCAGCAGGTTTCGGCAACACGGCAGAAGCTCGACCGTCTGACGGCGAACGCCAATCATTCCGAAATCGCCCGCTCGCAGGCGCAGGTGCGCGTGGATGAGACCGAAGCGAAGATCGTGGACCAGTTGGGTATTGCGATCCCTGACTTGCTGCGCGATTACACGCCGGGCGAGGACTTCGACCGTAGCGCGGAAAAGGCGCGACTGAAGCAGGCAGAAAAGGACCTGAACTCCCTGGGCAAGGTCAACCCGCTGGCGCTGGAGGAGTACAAGGCGCTGGAGGAGCGCTATTCCTTCCTGTCTACGCAGCTCGATGACGTTATCCAGGCGCGCAAGGATTTGGCGGGCGTGATTGAGGACGTGGATCAACAGATTCTGCAGCTTTTCACCGATGCGTGGAACGACGTGGAGGCGGAGTTCCCGAAGGTCTTCCAGACCCTTTTCCCGGGTGGCGAGGGCCGCCTGATCCTGACGGAGCCGGATGACATGCTGGCCACCGGCATTGAGGTTGAGGCGCGCCCGCCGGGCAAGAAAGTCAAGCGCCTGTCCTTGCTTTCTGGTGGTGAGAAGTCCCTGACCGCCTTGGCGATGCTGGTGGCCATCTTCCGTGCGCGCCCGAGCCCGTTCTACGTGATGGACGAGGTTGAAGCCGCGCTTGATGACGTCAACCTGCGACGCCTCATCGCCCTGTTTGAGGAACTGCGCAAGGATTCGCAGCTTATCGTCATCACGCACCAGAAGCCGACGATGGATGTGGCTAACGTCCTCTACGGCGTGACGATGCGTGGCGATGGCGTCACGCGCGTGATTTCGCAGCGTATGAGCCAGGCTGGCGACGCCCCCGGTTCCGCCGCTGCAGCCGAGGATGCCACACGCCTGGGCGTCGATGCCCCGCGCGGCGCTGCGCTTGGCGACGCCGCCGAGCCCGACGCTGGGCCCGACGCAGGGCCCGACGCTGAGCCCGAAACTCAGGGTTAATCCGCAGGGTAGTAGTGCCAGGCTGCAGCAAGCCTGGCACTATAGAGGGCATGAATACGACGTTGATGTGGATTCTTATTGCCGTAGCCGTCATTGTGCTGCTGGCGATTGTGCTGGTAGCAGTAGGTAAAAAGCGCGGCGATGCCAAGAAAGTATCGTTCGAAAAGCCGGCCGAGGAAGCTCCCAAGGAGCTGACCCAGGAGCAAAAGTCTGGCAACTACCAGGCCAAGTCCGGGTTCAACTTTGCCCCCGCCGGCAGCGGCGCCAAGGAGCCAGAGAAGGTTCCCGCTCAGCCAGTCAAGCCGGCTGAGCCCACCAAGCCGGCCGAGCCCACCAAGTCGGCCGAGCCAGCTAAGCCTGCTGAGCCTAAGGCTGAGAAGTCCGCACCCGCCGCTGGTGTTGCAACCGGCGCGGCCGCTGCCGGTACCGCTGCCGCAGGAGCTGCAGCTGCTGCTGCCACCAAGCCGGCGGAGTCTGAGCCTGCCAAGACTGAACCTGAAAAGGCCGAGCTGGTAGCAGATGAAAACCCGGTTGAACAGCCGGCCGTCGAAGAGCCGGCAGAAGAAGAACCGGTTGCTGAGGCGCCGCAGGAGGAAGCGGTCGCGGAAGAGCCGACGGTGGCTGCCGAAAGTACAGACGAAGTCTCGGCAGATGAAGCCCCGGAATCTCCAGCAGAAACTTCTGATGCCGAAGCTGAGGAAGCTGCGGAGGCTGAGGAAGCCGCGGCGGCAGCCGAAGCGCAGACGCAGGGCGCTGAGGCAGCGCTAGAGGCCGAGCCGGAGGAGCTTGAAGTCTCTGAGGACGCTGAGGTTGTCGAGGCGCCGGAGGCGACGGAACCTGATATTGCGCCGGCGGGTGGCCGTTTGGGGCGCCTGCGCGGCCGCCTGTCGCGCTCGCAGAATGCTATTGGACAGGGCCTGATGGGCATCTTGTCCGCGGGTGACCTCGACGAGGAAGCGTGGGAGGAAATCGAAGACACCCTCATCATGGCGGACCTGGGCACCAAGTCCACTATGAAGGTCACGGAGGCGCTGCGCGATAAGTTCGCAGAGCGCGGCGTCGCCAGTGAGGAAGAGGCCCGCGCGATGCTGCGCGAGTGCCTCATAGAGGCCGGCCACCCGGAGATGGACCGTTCCATCAAGGCCATGCCGAACGAGGGCAAGCCTGCTGTCATCATGGTCGTCGGCGTCAACGGCACCGGCAAGACCACCACCACGGGCAAGCTTGCGCGCGTGCTCGTCGCGATGGGCCACAAGGTGTTGTTGGGCGCCGCGGATACCTTCCGCGCAGCCGCAGCGGATCAGCTCGAAACCTGGGGTCGCCGCGTCGGCGCCAGCACGGTCCGCGGCAAGGAGGGCGCTGACCCGGCTTCCGTTGCTTTCGATGCCGTTGCAGCGGGCGTTGACCAAGGCGTAGACGTCGTCCTCGTCGACACCGCCGGCCGCCTGCACACTTCTGTTGACCTGATGGATCAGCTGGGCAAGGTCAAGCGCGTGGTGGAAAAGAAGACTGAGGTGGACGAGGTGCTGCTGGTTCTCGACGCCACCGTTGGCCAGAACGGCCTCACACAGGCCCGCATTTTCCGTGAGGTCGTCGACATCACGGGCGTGGTGCTGACCAAGCTCGATGGCACTGCCAAGGGCGGCATTGTCTTCCAGGTTCAGGAGGAGCTCGGCGTCCCAGTCAAGCTTGTTGGTCTGGGCGAGGGTGCCGATGACCTCGCGCCATTCGAGGTCGAGGGCTTCGTCGACGCCCTGCTCGGGGAGAAGTAGCCTCCTTTAGCCTCGCGTTTGCCGCCGTGGATTTCTTTCCGCGGCGGCTTTTTCTTGTATGGGGTGGTGCTTTCCGGAGCCGCCGCTGGAACGACGCTGGAAAGCGCTGCTTGGAGGTTGTTTTTCTTGCAAAATCGCCGCGCGAGTTGTCGCCTTGAATACCGAAAAAATGTGCTTTGACGTGGGCCACAATGGTAGTGTGGGAACGTCGTATTTTATGCGCGCTCTAAGTAATAAATCTCTACACAATGGTTTGTGAGGCTAATTTTTCGTGACACTTATTTATGTTGTCCTCCTCGCAGCTTTGGCAGTGGTCCTTGCCCCAGTAATCGTCAAGGTTGCTGATCGCGCCGCCGGCTACCCCCTAGCCGGCATTTTTATTGTGGCGGCAGGTCTTCTTGCTAAAGAATTTGGAACTTTATCGGCGGGCGAAGAGCTGTCTTTCTCGCGCACGTGGGTCGGCGACGTCGTCGGCACCGGCATCGACGTCCACTTCGCTCTGCGCGGCGATGCCTTGGGCGTATTCTTCGCCTTGCTGGCTTTGGTCATCGGCGCCGTAGTCCTTACCTACTCGGCCGCCTACCTGCCCAAGGGCAAAGGAAACACCAGCTTCTATCTGCTGATGACGGCATTTACCATGTCGATCCTGCTGCTGGCGCTGGCTAACGACGTCATCCTGCTCTTTCTTGCCTGGGAGCTGGTTTCCCTGGCCTCGTTTATGCTTATCGCGCGTTCGGGTAAGGCAGGCGAGAAGGGCTCGCAGCGCACGCTGATTTTGACCTTTATCGGTGGCCTTACCCTGTTGGCAGGCGTGGCCATCGCGGCGACGGCCGCGGGTACTACCAACCTGGAAAAGATTCTGGCCTCCGGTGTCTGGCACGAGCGCCCAAGCCTTACTGCCGCCGTGGCAGTTCTTATTGCTTGCTCTGCTTTTACAAAGGCCGCGCAGTTTCCGTTCCACTTCTGGCTGCCAGAGGCCATGGCTGCAGCAACGCCGGTCTCTGCCTTCCTGCACGCAGCCGCAGTGGTCAAGGCAGGCGTGTACCTGCTGATTCGTTTCTCCACCATCTTCCACGACGTGGCCGTGTGGAACTGGCTGCTCATCGTCGTTGGTATGGGCACCGCCGTTATGTCGGCGGTCTTTGCGGTGCAAAAGACTGACCTGAAGAAGCTGACCGCCTATTCCACCGTCTCGCACCTAGGCTGGATCGTGGCTACCATCGGCGTCGGCACGCCTTTTGCTATCACCGCCGCCCTGGTGCACACGCTGGCGCACGCACTGTTTAAGTCTTCCATCTTCATGCTCATCGGCGTGATTGATCACGAGGCCGGCTCCCGAGATATCCGCCGCCTCGGCGTGCTGTGGAACAAGATGCCATGGACCTTCGGCTCCATGGTTATCGGCGCGGCATCGATGGCCGCGGTTCCACCGCTTTTGGGCTTCGTTTCCAAGGAGGGCATGCTCACCGCCTTCGAAGACGCGCCCATCGGTGGGGCAGGGCAGCTGGTGCTGCTGATGGTTGCCGCAATCGGCGCATTCTTTACCTTCACCTACTCCGCCAAGATCGTCTTCGGCGCCTTCTTCGACGGCCCGCGCAACATGTCCAAGGTCCACGAGGCGCCTGTTCGCCTCTGGCTGCCGGCAGCACTTCCGGGCTTTATGTCCTTGCCGCTGGTCTTCGTGTTGGGCAAGTTCGACAAGCCTTTGGACTTGATGGCAGGTTCCGTGGGAATGGAATCCCACGCCCACCTTTCCCTGTGGCACGGGGTGAACGTTCCACTGGTCATCTCCGTTGCGGTTCTCATCGCGGGCATCGCCGGTATCTTCATTCGCAAGCAGCTGTGGTCCGCATTCGAGGACACCAAGCTGGTTCCGCGCACCGGCAACGAGATTCTGCGTTCCGTCCAAAATGGCGCAACCGCGATCGGCCGCTTTGTCGGCCGCATGTCCGATACCCATAATCCTTCACGCCTGATGCTGCCCATCGTCTTGCTGCTCATCGTTCTGGCTGCGGCAGGCCTTATCAGCGAGGGCGTCGACGGCGTCGCTCTTGCACCACGCGTCGAAGGCCTGGATAACCCATGGGATCTTTTGCCGCTATCCATCGTCGCGCTGTCCATGTTTGGCCTGGTGCGCACCCGCAACCGCCTGACGGGCGCGGTGATGATCGGCATCGCCGGCACGGGCGTGACCCTGCAGATGTTCCTGCTCGGAGCACCCGACGTCGCGCTGACCCAGTTCACCGTCGAGGCGCTGTCTGTCATCGTGATGATGATGGTGCTGCGCTACCTGCCGGAGAAGTTCCACCCAGTGCAAGAGAAATCGCGTAAGACCGGCTCCATCGTGGTAGCTGTCCTCGCCGGCGTGGCCGCCTTCCTCGGTGTCTGGGGCCTGATGGGCCGCCACGAGCGTTCCGATCTTTCTCTGTGGTACCTGGACAACGCTCCGGATATCACCGGCGGCGACAACGTCGTGGCCACCATCATCGTGGAGTTCCGTGCACTCGATACCCTGGGAGAGCTTTCAGTTCTGGGCATGGCCGCCGTGGTGATTGCTTCTGTTACCTCCACGCTGCCGCGCTTCCCATTTACCTCCGGCACGCGCCCGGCTCCGTTCGGCCAGTCGCAGCTAAATTCGGTTCCGCTGCGTAAGGGCATTGCCATCGTTATTCCGATTCTGGTTGTCACCTCCGTCGTGGTCTTCTACCGCGGTCACCAGGCCTCGGGCGGCGGCTTCCCGGCCGCGCTGATTATGGGCGCAGCCATCGGCCTGACCTACCTGTCCCGCGGCTCTGATGAGATTGTCTTCGGCCGCATGACCCCGATTCACCTCACGGGCATCGGCATCATCGTGGCGCTGACTGCAGGCTTTATCGGTTACATCCCGCATCACGGCGAGCCGGGCGGCTTCCTGACCGCCATCCACGGCCACGCATTGGGCCAGCACTGGACCACGTCGCTGATTTTCGACCTCGGTATTTATCTCGCGGTTCTGGGCATGCTGACCATGGCCATCAACGCCCTCGGCGGTTATCTGCGCCCGGGCACGGAGCGCGACTTCTTGCCATGGATCCACGACGACGATTCCGCGTTGCCGACGACCCCGCGCGTTGTGCTTGACGACGTCGATGATCCTTACCCCGAGCCCATCAACCCTTCGAGCAATCCGCTGGCTTTGCTCAACAAGTCTGAGGCTCGAACTAAGAAGGACTCGCCGCGCGTGGCACGCCAGAAAGGCGGGGAGAAATAATGATTCTTGCACTAACCATCGCACTGCTTATCGGTTCTGCGGTCTATCTCATCCAGCAGCGTGGCTTGGTCCACATCGTGCTGGGCATGATGGCCTTCGGCCACGGCGCTAACCTGACGCTGCTCGCTACGGGCGTGTACTCCTACCGCGGGGAATCTTTCCCCTCGCAGGTCGCACACGACCAGATGGCGGACCCGCTTCCGCAGGCCTTCGTGCTTACCGCCGTGGTCATTTCCATGGCGACCTCCACGATCTTGCTAACCATGGCGGCTATGGGCGCCAATGATGACACGGACATCGTGGAGCCGGTTGATGACAACACCATTGACCACGCGTTCTCCACGCTGGGTCGTGATTCTAAGAATCGAGAGATTTTGCAGCGTTCGGCCAACAAGATGGATCGCGTCAAGCAGTTGGACCACAGTGAGGAAGGGGAGAAGTAATGGCTGAACTCGTCAGTGCACTGTTGCCGCTATTCCCAGCGGTTCCCCTCGTGGCCGCGGCCTTGGCCCTAATGGCCCCGTGGCGCGGCGTGCGTGATTCCATCATGCTGATTATCCCGGGCATCGGAATCTTTGCTGGTTTCGCGCTCTTGCTCTACACCTTGAACAACGGCGTGGTGGCCCACACCGTGGGCGGCTACCCAGGTAACGCGGGTATTGCCTTCGCAGCAGATACCTTCTCCGCGTTGATGATTGTCACGACGATGATCGTCGCATTCGGCGCCAACTGGTTTGCCATCGTGGGCGGCGAGACGAAGTCGCGCTACTACCCATCGCTGACGCTGATTCTCATCACCGGTGTCTGCGGCGCGCTGCTTACCGCAGACCTCTTCAACTTCTTCGTGTTCATCGAGGTCATGTTGCTGCCTTCTTATGGCCTCATCACGATGTCCGGTACCTGGTCGCGCCTCGCGGCCGGCCGTGCCTTCGTTCTGGTTAACCTCTTTGCCTCGACGCTGCTGGTCGTCGGCGTGGGCTATATCTACTCCGTTACCGGCGCGGTCAACCTCGCCGCACTAGAGGGCGCTGCGGCGGGCAACGGTCCAGTGACCGTGGCCTCGGGAATCGTAGTCATCGCCATCGCGGCGAAGGCCGGCGTCTTCCCCGTGCAGTCCTGGCTGCCGCGCACCTACCCAGGCACCTCGGCTGCCGTGATGGGCTTGTTCTCCGGCCTGCACACCAAGGTTGCGGTCTACATGCTCTACCGCCTGTGGGTCCACCTTTTTGGCATGGACCAGCGCTGGGGCACTCTCATCATCGTGGTCATGATCATTTCGATGCTGATCGGCGCATTTGGTGGCTTGGCCGAAAACTCCATCCGTCGCGTCTTGGGCTATCAGATGCTCAATGGCATGCCTTTCATCTTGGTGATGATGGCCTTTACCACCCACGATCCACAGCGCGCTCTCGCCGCCGGAATCTTGTACACCATCCACCACATGCTCACGGTGGGCTCGCTCATCCTGGCCTCTGGTGCCATCGAAGAGACCTACGGCACTGGCTTGCTATCTAAGCTTTCGGGCCTGGCACGCCGCGATCCGCTCATCGCCTGGATCTTCGCCGCCGGTGCCTTCTCTGTGGTGGGCTTCCCGCCATTTTCTGGCATGTGGGGCAAAGTCTTGATCGTCATCGAGATCGCCCGCACCGGTGGGGCATGGGCATGGATTGTCATCGCGGTCATCATCATCGCTTCCTTTGCCGCTTTCTTGTCCATGCTGCGCGTGTGGCGCGAGGTTTTCTGGGGCAAGGATCTGCCAAAGCAGAAGGTGCCGAAGGAACTGATCATCCGCAAGAAGCTGATGGCTCCTTCCGCGGCGCTGATCATGGGCTCGCTGACCATGTTCGTCCTGGCAGGCCCGTTCATGGATATCACCCTGCACGCGGCACAGGATCTGCTGGATACTCAGGCTTATACCGAAGCCGTGCTTGGCGACGCCCCCGTTGCCTTGCCGGACATCGACTCCATCCAGGGAGGTCGCTAAATGAAACTTTTCTTCCACTCCTGTGCCTATGGCCTATGGCTGATTAAGGAGATCTTCGTTGCCGGTTTCGGCCTGGCCGTGGAGTCTTTCAAGCCACATAATTCCTACCACCCGGTCATCGTGCGCTACCCGCTGCGCGTGACCGATGCGTGGGAGATCTTCTGGTTTACCTCGTCTATCACCGCAACCCCTGGCACTTTGTCGCTGGGCCTGCGCGAGCCGGTGGCAGAGGGTTTGCCGCGTATCGTGCTCGTCCAGGCGGTCATGGGCGATGACCCGGTAGAAATCATGGAGTCGCTCGCGGACATGGAGGAGCACTTGGCACCGCACGTGAAGGACATCGACTATGGCGTGCCAGGCCAGAGCGATACCAAGGACCTGGATCCGGCCTTCTACGAGTACCCACTCGAGACCCTCGGCCGCCACATGCGTGCGCCGGATATCGCGCAAGAAGAAGACACCCCGTTGCCAGCGGATGAGACGGAGAAGTATTCCGTCTGGCCGCTGCATCCGGAAAGGAAGGGCGAATAATGGTAGATTTCGCGCAGTTTAGCGCTTTCGAATGGGTCATCTTCGTCTGCATATTCGTGATGGGCGGTGCCCTGGCTTCGGCCTTGGTCTTGGCGCTGCGCTCCCGCGACGAGCTGACACGTACCGTCATGTCAGACATGGCCTTCTACGGCATGCTGTGCATGTACATCGCTTGGACCTTTGTTAATCACGCCTCGATTCTCTATGACATCGCCATGCTGGCAGCGATTGCAGCCGGCGTGCTGCCTACGTTGTCGATGGCGCGCATCATTTCGAAGGGACGTCGATAGCCATGGCGTGGTACGAAATCATCGCATCCATTCTCCTCATCGTGGCCACCTTGTTGGTGGTTGCTACCGCAATCGCGCTGTGGCGCGCCCCCGACGCGTTGACCCGAGTAAACCTCTTGGGCCCGACCGTCGGCCTTGCGGTGCCGCTGTTGCTCGTGGGAAAGCTCGTGGTGGACTTTGCTGAAAACGGCTTTGATCTGTGGTCGCTGGTGCGCGTTCTCATCGCATGCTTCGGCGTGTGGATCATTGGCTCCGTTGGCTCTTTCTACATGGGCCGCTCCATCTACGGCGTCACCGTCACGGACGTGAAGTATGCGCGCCGTGTGCGGAAGCAGACCGACATGGTAGAAGCCAGCGAAGACGAAGTTTAATTAGCGCCGCGGCGGCGCCGTTGACGCTAATATGATCACATTAGGCACATACTTTCAATCGGAGCCCAAGGAGTAGGACATGAAACTCATCACTGCTGTTGTAAAGCCTTTTACGCTGCCGGATATTCGCGAGGCATTGGAACAGCTTGAGGTTCATGGTCTCACCGTGACTGAGACGCAGGGCTTTGGTCAGCAGCGCGGACACAGCGAGGTCTACCGCGGTGCCGAGTACGCCACCGACTTCGTCCCGAAGGTCAAGCTGGAGGTCGTTGTTAATGACGCAGCGGTAGAAGAGACCATCAACGCTATCGTTGAGGCTGCCTACACCGGCAAGATCGGTGACGGCAAGCTGTGGGTAACCCCAGTCGAGGACGTCATCCGCGTGCGCACCGGCGAGCGCGGCGAGGCTGCTGTCTAAATGGACAAAGCCGCGCAGCTGCGCGCAGAAGCTTTCGATGCGGCAGAAGCATTGATTAAGGCCCTGGCGCTGCCAGAGGGCACCGCCCTCGCAGCGACGGGGTCTTTTGCGCGCCGCGAGATGACAAAGTATTCCGATCTGGATCTGCTGTTGATTCATCCAGAGGGGATGGTGCTAGACGAGCAGGCGGTGGCCAACATTTGGTATCCCATCTGGCAGGCGGGGTATCACCTGGATTATGCCCTGCGTACCCCGGGCGAGTGCGCGGAGATAGCCGGCACGGATCCGGCGGCGGGTTTTGCGCAGCTGGATCTGTCTTTTGTGGCGGGTAGCAAGGCGCTTGTCGACGAAGCCCGCGCCAAGCTTCTATCCCAGTGGCGGGTGTTGCTGCAAAAGCATTTCGATTCTTTCGTCAGCACCGCAATTGCGCGCTGGCGGCGTTCGGGCACGTTGGCCACGATGGCGAATCCGGACATTAAAAACGGGCGGGGCGGCCTGCGCGATATCCAGTTCATTAGGGCCCTGGCCCTGGGCAATCTTGCCGACGCCCCGCGGCTGGATGCCGAGCGTGACCTGCTGCTCGATGTCCGCAGCCTTTTGCATATGCATGCCCATCGTCACCGCGACCTTTTGGACCCTGAATTCGCCGCGGAGATCGCTGACGAGCTGGGTTTCGCGGACCGTTACGAGCTTTCGGCCGCGGTGGTGCGCGCGGCGTCGACAGTCGATAGGGCGATGGAGCGCGCGCTTGCCACGGCCCGCGGCGTCGTGGGCAAAAGGCAACGGGACCGTTCGCGCAAGCCTTTGGACCTGGGCGTCGTCGATAGTGGCGGCTACGTGACGCTGGCGCGCAACGCCGACCTGCAAGACCCCGGGCTAGGGCTGCGCGTGGCGGCGGCGTCGGCGCGCACGAGCCGGCCCATAGAGCCGGGCGTGTGGAAGCTGCTGGCTAACGCGCCTGCGCTTCCGGAGTGTTGGAATACCGCGATAACCGACGCCTTCTTTACTATCTTGTCTTCGCCCACCGAAACGCCACGGCTCATTGAGGAGCTTGACGAGGTGGGACTGTGGGAGACTCTGGTGCCGGAGTGGGGGCACATCCGCGGGATGCTGCCGCGGGAGCGCAGCCACGCGCACACCGTGGATTATCACACCATGCTGACCGTGGCGCGCTGCGCGGAGGTGCGTACCACGGTCGCGCGTCCGGACTTGTTGTTGCTAGCGGCGCTGTACCACGACATCGGCAAGGGCTATGGCCGCCCGCATTCCGCCGTAGGCGCGGAAATGGTGACCAAGGCCGCGGCAAAAATGCGGCTGAGCCTTGCGGATCGTTCGCGTGTGCAGACGCTTGTGGCAGAGCACACAACCTTGGCCAAACTGGTCTCCCGCATGGACCCGGAATCGGACGCGGCCCGGGATAAGTTGCTGGCGGCGGTGCATTATGACCACCTGACGCTTTCGCTGTTGCTGGTCTTGGCACGCGCGGACGCTTTATCGACTGGCCCCAACGTGTGGAATCCGCGCCTGGAGGCGGGCATTCGGGTGCTGTCTTCGCGCGCCTTTGCGCAGCTGGAGGCGCTGGCACCTACGAAGCCGGTGGTGTATGCGGAAAAGGAGATTGCGCTCAAGGCGAACTATGAGGAACGCACCCTGACGGTTTCGTGGCGGGGCAAATATCAGCGCGAGGTCATCCGCCCGCTGGCGCTGATTGCGGCGTTGGGGTGGACCATCGAGTCCTCCCGCATGGGCAGGGTAAGTGACGCGCAAGGCGAGGGCTTTGCTGCTGAATTCGACGTGCGTACCGTGGCGGAGAGCTTCGATGCGGCGGCCGATGAGGCGCGTTTCATCCAGTCCTATAAATCTGGCGTGTACACCATCCTTCCGGAGATTGATGGCGCGCCCACAACGGCGATGTGGACGGGAAGCATCTTCGAGGTGCGCACGGGCGAGCGTACGGGTGTGCTTGGACATGTCATCGCCAAGCTTCCCGATTGCGAATGGATTACGAGCTACGTTCCGGGCGCAACGATGGTGCTGCACGCCAAACCGCTAGGCGATGTCGCGCGCGCGACATTGGTCAGGAATGTGACCGAAGCGCTAGTCAGCGGCTAAGCTGGGGGAGTTAAAAAATTACTCGAGATTGTTTAGGGAGCACTCACTCGTGTTTGAGTCACTGTCCGATCGCTTGCAAACTGCCTTGTCGGGCCTGCGTGGCAAGGGCAAGCTGACCGAGGCCGACATCAATGCCACCGCGCGCGAGATTCGCCTTGCGCTGCTGGAAGCTGACGTCTCGCTGACCGTAGTCCGCGCGTTCATCAAGCGTATTAAGGAGCGCGCTGCCGGTGCAGAGGTCTCTGAGGCGCTGAACCCGGCGCAGCAGGTTGTCAAGATTGTCAATGAGGAACTCGTTGACATCCTGGGTGGAGAGACCCGCCGCCTGCAGCTGGCAAAGAACCCGCCCACGGTCATCATGTTGGCTGGTCTGCAGGGTGCTGGTAAGACCACCTTGGCCGGTAAGCTGTCCAAGCACCTGGCCAAGCAGGGCCATACGCCGATGCTGGTGGCCTGTGACTTGCAGCGCCCGGGCGCGGTCCAGCAGCTGCAGATTGTTGGTGAGCGTGCGGAGGTGCAGGTCTTTGCTCCGGACCCAGGTACCTCCATCGACTCCAACGATCACGAGATGGGTACCTCCCACGGTGACCCAGTCGCCGTCGCCCAGGCCGGCATCGAGGAAGCTAAGCGGACCCAGCACGACATTGTGATTATCGATACCGCGGGCCGCCTCGGCATCGATGAGACCTTGATGACGCAGGCACGCAACATTCGCGATGCTGTGAACCCGGACGAGGTCCTCTTTGTCATCGATTCCATGATCGGTCAGGACGCGGTGCAGACCGCCGAGGCCTTCCGTGACGGCGTTGATTTCACCGGCGTCGTGCTGACCAAGCTCGATGGCGATGCCCGCGGTGGTGCGGCGCTGTCCATCCGTGAGGTCACCGGCAAGCCGATCATGTTTGCCTCCACCGGTGAGAAGCTCGAGGACTTTGACGTCTTCCACCCAGAGCGCATGGCTTCGCGCATCCTGGGCATGGGTGACCTTCTCTCGCTGATTGAGCAGGCTGAGGCCACCCTGGACCACCAGAAGGCAGAGGAAGCTGCCGCCAAGCTGGGCACCGGTGAGCTAACGCTCAACGACTTCTTGGACCAGATGCTGATGATCCGCCGCATGGGCCCGATTGGCAATCTGCTGAAAATGATGCCGGGCGGCAAGCAGATGAACAAGATGGCGGAAATGGTCGATGAGAAGCAGCTCGACCGCATCCAGGCCATCATCCGCGGTATGACCCCGCAAGAGCGTGAGAATCCGAAGATCCTTAACGCCTCGCGCCGTAAGCGTATTGCAAACGGTTCTGGCGTTTCCGTCTCCGAGGTCAACCAGCTCATCGAGCGCTTCAACGAGGCGAAGAAGATGATGTCCAAGATGGCCGGCCAGTTTGGCATGGGCCCGGGCATGGGGCGCTCTGCCACCAAGAAGAAGCGGAAGGGGCGCAAGGGCAAGAACGGCAAGCGCAAGGCCCCGAAGAACCGTCCAGGCGGCGGCATGCCAGGCATGCCAGGCGGTATGCCGGGAATGCCAGGCGGCATGCCTTCCATGGAGGAGCTGCAGAAGCTGCAGGAGCAGATGGGCGGCGGCGGAATGCCAGGCATGCCAGGGGGTATGCCTAAGATGCCGAAGGGCATGGAAAACATCGACTTGAACAACCTGGACTTTGGCCAGGGCAAGAAGTAGTCGGGCCTAGAAGAGGCGAGGGAACTCCTCGCCTCTTTTTCGCGTTTTGGAGGCGTGTTTTTCTACGGCTAAAGTTGTATTTATGAAGCCGACTCCAGCCGTTCGCCAAGTTCGCCACGACATCAACGCCAAGCCTTTCATCGCAATCTGGGAGGTGACGCGCGCGTGCCAGCTGGTGTGCCAACATTGCCGCGCCGATGCGCAGCATGAGCCAGCGCCAGGGCAGCTGAGCACGCAGCAGGGCAAGGCGCTATTGGATTCAATCGCGAGCTATGAGAAGCCGCGTCCCATCGTGGTGCTCACAGGCGGCGACCCTTTTGAGCGTGGCGACCTCGAGGAGCTGACGGAGTACGGCACCTCGCTGGGGCTAAACATCTCCCTTTCGCCTTCGGTCACCCCGCGTCTTACTCGCGAGCGCCTAGAGGGCCTGCGGGCCGCGGGTGGCTCGGCGTTGTCGCTTTCGCTCGACGGCGCGACGGCCAAGACCCACGATTATTTTCGCGGCTTTTCCGGCATCTTTGACCAGACCATCGCAATGGCAGGGGTGGTCACGGACGTGGGCTACCGCCTGCAGATCAACTCCACGATCACCAAGAACAACGTTTATGAGGCGCCGCAGCTGCTCAAGCGTGTCATCGACATGGGAGCAAAGCTGTGGAGCGTGTTCTTCTTGGTGCCAACTGGTCGTGGAACGGGTCTCGAGGCGCTGACTCCGCACGAGCGCGAGGACGCTATGCACTGGCTGCACGATGTTTCGAATCGCGTGGCAATCAAGACCACTGAAGGCCCGCAGTATCGCCGCATCGTGCTGGAGGCACAGCAGGGCAAGGAATACATCGGGGGAGAGCTCTACCGCTATCTCACCGAAGAGACCGAGCGGGTGCTCGGGCCTGCCGACGCCGCGCATACCCGCCGCCCGCGCCCGCCCATGGCGATTAACGCAGGCTCCGGCTTCGTGTTCATCGACCACCTCGGCGATGTTTATCCCAACGGCTTCCTGCCGATGCACTGCGGCAACGTCAAAGACACTCCGCTGCCCGAAATCTATGCCAATTCGCCTGTCTTTAAGAAGTTGCGCGACCCCGCCCAGTGGTCGGGCAAGTGCTCCGTGTGCGAGTACGCCACCGTCTGCGGCGGTTCCCGCTCGACCGCGTTCGCAATGACGGGTGATCCGCTAGCTTCCGACCCGACGTGCGCATACGTGCCCGCGGCGTGGGTCAAATAGCAGAAAGCGTGGTGCCATCTGGCACCACGCTTTCTTTGCTCTAGGGTGAGGAAATTAAGTAATCCGCGACTTAGACTGCGTCGTTGTCGGTCAGATACGGGTAGGGGACCGGCTGGGCATTGGAGGCCGTGGCCGTGGAATCGGCCGGTGCTGACGGCGTGGTCGGTGCGGTTGAGGTCGGCATGTTAGCAGGCACCTTAGGCGGTGCCTGCTTTACTTTTTTGCCGGCCAGGAACGGCTCGATGGCCTCGCGCAGCATTGGCATTGCGGACTCCGCGAAGGCGTTGCTGATGTGGTGCATATCGCGGTAGACCATCGTGTTGCCGATGACCACCGGGCAGTCGCCATTTTTGTCACAGAACCAGGAAGAGGTATCCAGCGACAGCATGTTGTCGTATTGGGACAGGATTTCCGCGCCTGGATCGACCGGTGCGTAGACCTTGTCGAAGGTCATGCCGCAGCCCTTCTCGTCCTCGGTGGCGACATAGCACTCGTCGAACTCGCGGCCCTTGCCAGCATCGTCAAAGCCCCACGGGTTATCGCGCAGGCCCATAAATGGAATCTTGGCGTTTGCCAATTGCTTCCAGAACTCGGCGTAGCCTGCCGGGACGTAGTCTGGGCCTTCGCCCAGCGGGCCGGATGGGCGAGTGGTATTCGAGATGACCAGCGCCGGATCCGCATCCAGGATGCGCTCGGTGACCATCTCGCCCCACTCGTGGCATTCAGGGGTAACGGTCAGGTCTTCGCCAAGTTCAATCGGGCAACCCTGACGCAGCATTGGGATGATCTTGAAGTGCAT
Organism: Corynebacterium sp. HMSC06D04; assembly: GCF_001807315.1. Taxonomy (NCBI): domain Bacteria; kingdom Bacillati; phylum Actinomycetota; class Actinomycetes; order Mycobacteriales; family Corynebacteriaceae; genus Corynebacterium; species Corynebacterium sp. HMSC06D04. The sequence continues at coordinate 137,588 of NZ_KV788559.1, read as the reverse complement.
CTCACGGCCCAGGCGGTCCAAGCCGGACATCCACTGTTCCGCGTGGGAGCCACCGACGACGTAGACCTCGGTCTTTGACTCACGGTCGCCCCACTCACATGGAGTGCCGTCGCGGCGGGCATCCGGCAGGTAATCCGCCGGCATGTCCTGCCCAATAAAGCAATAGGCCACTGCGGTTGGCGGCATGAGGCCGCCAACGAGGATCGGGTCCGGCTTGTACTCTACGTCCTTCGGCACCGGCTTATTTAGTGCGAGGGCCGTGGCACCTGGGTAGAGCTTCGGGTCGAGGTTCTCCGCATTCTCGGAGTAGATGGTGTTCATCCACAGCGGCTGAATGGAAAGCAAACCGACAACGCAGGCGCCCACGACGACGCCGCCTACTGCTCGGAATGCGCCAGCGCGCTGCTTCATTGAGGCAATTGCGCTATTGACCGGCATATCGTCCGCCGTCGGGCGCTTGCGGGCCTGGCGCAGCGGCTTCTCCAAGAAGCGGTGGGTAAGATCTGCCAGCACCAGGGAGATGGCGATGATAATGATGCCCAGCCACCATGGAGGGGTCTCCAGCTCGAGGGCCTTGGTGGACAAAATCAGAAGCGGCCAGTGCCAGAGGTAGAGCGGGTAGGCGACGTCGCCAAGCCAACGCGCCTTTTTTGAAGCCATGTGGCGGGAGATGGAACCGCCGCCGCCCAAGATGATGAGCACCGCACCACCCAACGGCAGCAGGGAGAGCGGGCCTGGATAAGCCGTGGTCTCAGCGATGATAGCGCCGGTAAACGCTAGGCACACCAGGCCGAGGCCAGTAAACAGGTTGGAAAAACGGTTAGAAATATTCCACTTCGTACCGTAAATAGCTAAAACCGCACCCAGGGTCAGCTCCCATGCGCGCGACCACGTGGAGTAGTAGTTCGCGGCCGTGCCGTAGAGGCCATCGCGGGAAGCATAGGCAAAGGACGCGACGGTAACGACGATAAGGATAGGGCCAGCAATCTGGTTGACGGTGGGGAAGCGCACCTGCTTGAGGCGCTTCGGGTCCGGCGCTGGGCGCAGTTTCATGATGGCTGCCAGAATCAGCGCAAAGGCGATGCCCATGATGTAGAACTGACCCTGTACAGCCATGGACCACATGTGCTGCAGAGGGGAGGTGCTAGCAGAAGCTGCGGTGTAGTCCGCGTTTTGGCGGGCTAGCTCCCAGTTCTGGAAATACAGCATCGTGGCCGTGATTTGCTGGGCGAGCTCTGTGCGCATCAGTTCCGGAGTAAAAATGCGAACCAAGATATAGGTGGCGCCGATGACCAACACGAGGCTGGGAACGAGGCGTCGCAAAGTGCGCCAGATTGGCCACCATGGATTCAAAGAAGCATTAGGCTTGGCCGCGTAACGCAGCTGGGAGCCTAAGAAAAAGTAGCCCGAAAGCAAAAGGAACACGTCCACGCCGCCCGAGACTCGGCCGACGAAGACGTGATAAATGACCACGAGTGCGATGGCGATGCCGCGCAGACCATCGAGGTCATAGCGGTAACGGAAGCTGCGTGGTGAATTTTCAGTCATAATTTCTCTCAGCAGGCCAATTAAGGCATACGTCTGCCCCTTAAAGGTTTTGCCTCAAGGGGAAGTGTTAGGAAGTATATAAAGGCAAACTGGCCTGAAAGGTGTCTAGGTTAGCGTCAAATAGGTTACTCTCTCGGGCCGCGCTGTTCATAACGCCACGGGCAGTGCTCATAACGCCACGGGCAGTGCCGCCAAAGATTGCATAAAAGTCAAAGGAAAAGTGCCACCAGAGTTCGCCGCGGGAGGATTTCCGTTTTGGGGAGTCTGCCGCTAATATAGTCGGGGTTGTCTATAGGTAGTTGGTTCTATAGATGGACAACACTAGATAGACAACACTGCAAACTTAACATTCTGCGTAACGCCGTATACCGCCTACGGACGGCCGGCACGTCACGCGCAGGGTAAATCCAAGAGCTGAACCGGCGTGGTTTGAATCCACGCGTCTGAACTGCTCGGTGACTAGAAAAGGAGCCAATCATGGCTGTCAAGATCAAGCTGCAGCGTATGGGTAAGATCCGCAACGCTGAGTACCGCGTCATCATCGCTGATGCACGCACCCGCCGTTCCGGCAAGGCTATCGAGAACATCGGCATCTATCAGCCGAAGCAGGAGCCTTCCCTCATCCAGATCGATTCCGAGCGCGCACAGTACTGGCTGGGCGTCGGCGCACAGCCGACCGAGCCGGTTCTCGCACTGTTGAAGGTGACCGGTGACTGGCAGAAGTTCAAGGGCCTGCCAGGTGCTGAGGGCACCCTGAAGGTTGCTGAGGAGAAGCCTTCCAAGCTGGAGCTGTTCAACGCTGCACTGGCTGAGGCCAACAACGGCCCGACCATCGAGGCTATTACCGAAAAGAAGAAGAAGGCCAAGGAAGAAGCAGAGGCTAAGGCTGCTGCTGAGAAGGCTGCAGAAGAAGCTGCTGCTGCTGAGGCTGCTGCTGCAGAGTCCGAGGAGTCCGCTGAGGCTTCTGAGGAGTCCGCAGAGTAATCTCGCCGCGCTTTTGCGTAACTAGATCTTCTAATCAGATCTTCTAAAGGGCGCCTGTTACCTCCCGTAAAGGGGAACGGTAACAGGCGCCCTTTGCTTCCTTTGCTATTGCGCTTCCGGGCGCACGCTGCCTGGGTAGTTGCGATAAGGATTTTCCGGATTCTTAAAATCGGTGCCGCGGATGGAGGCGGCGAAGACGGATTTGGCGATGTCGAGCTTCATTTGCTCCGGCAGCGCGCTGAGGTGACCGCTGGTGGCGAGTACCGAAAAGCCGTGCACCGTGGCCCAAGCAGCAAGCGCGTTGACGGGAAAGTGCGTGTAATCCGCTGTGCCATCGGTGTCTATCGCGTGCTTGGCCAGTAGGTGATAGAAGCGGTGCAGCGTAGACGAGTGGCCGTCGGAAGCGCCCATGTCTAGATCGTCGTTGAATGCCCGCGGGTAATTAAAGCCGCGTCCAGACAAGATGCATTGGAAGAAGCCGTTTTCGTCCAAAGCGAAGCGGAGATAAGCCATTGCGGCGTGCATGAGCTGCTCGACGTGAATGGGGCCTGGACTTTCTTCCTGCGCGGCGAAGTCCTCGGCCTCGATCAGCGCGGCGTCGAGGCGCTTGAGGAGCTCATCAATCGAGGCGTCGGCAACCGCGCGTAGCAGTTCCTCCTGATCCGTGAAGTGGCGGTACGCTGAGGTGGGGGACACACCAATGGCGCGCGTGACTGCACGAATGCTCACCGCGTCAGGCCCATGCTTTCGGCCGAGCTCTACTGCTACACGCAACATCTCCGCGCGCAGATTTCCGTGATGATATGGCTTGGAGGTACTCATGATTTGGCTATGCTATCACCGTCTTAAGCGCTTACTATTGTTTCTCCTGTCAACATTGTGAGCAGCATAATTGCCGGTGAATCGCCGTCAGATTCCACCGCGTCAACCCGGTGTGGAACATAGGCCGGAAGGTGGATGATCTGGCCTGGCCGGAGGAGGACTTCTTTGCCTCCACACGTAAACAAGACTTCTCCGCGCAACGTTTGTACGGTAATCGGATGTGCAGCCTTGTGATCCGGCAAACTTTGGCCCGCGTTAAAGGTGAATAGGATGAGGTTGCCGCCATCGGCGCTTAACACGCGTTTGACGGCCGGGCGTGGGCGCTGCGCGTTCGGCTCCGGCGCCTCCGCCAGGAGGTCCAGGTTGAGCATTTTCTCGCCGTGATGGCTGGCATTGCCGAAGGTGGTTACGTCATTGATTGGAAGCTCTGCCACGGGCCTATCTGTCATGGGCTTCTCCTTTATCTAAAGGCGGTGGTTTCATTCTCAACGTTACCCAAAAACATCAGATTTAATAAGACTCAAGCCGTATAAAATATTGTAGTTCGTGCCGTCAGTTGGAAGCGATTAAAGTTGAGCAAATGGAACTAATGATCGGCCGTGTCATCAAATCGCACGGAATCAAAGGCGAGCTGAGCGTCGAAGCCACCACCGACGAGCCCGAAATCCGCTTCGCGGTGGGCGAAGTGCTCCATGGCCGCCAGGGAAAGAAGGAACACGATCTCACCGTCAAGGCAGTGCGCGCGCACAAGGGCCGCCTGCTCATTACCTTCGAGGAAGTAAAAGACCGAACCGCAGCCGATAGCCTGCGCGGCACCCAATTTTTTGCGCCGCCACTGGATAACCCAGACGACGAAGGTTTCTACGACCACGAGCTCGAGGGTCTGCGCGTCATCCACGAGGGGGCCGACATCGGTGAAGTCGCCGGAATTACCCATGGGCCAACCCAGTCCTTGCTAGAGGTGCGATTGGAATCTGGCAAGGAAGCCTTGATTCCCTTCGTTGAAGAAATCGTTCCCGAGGTCGACCTTGAGGAAGGCACCTGCACGATTACGCCACCGGAAGGATTGCTAGAGCTGTGAGGCTAGACGTCGTCACAATTTTCCCTGAATACCTAGACCCGCTGCGCCATGCTCTGCTGGGCAAGGCCATCGAACAAGGCAAGCTTTCGGTGGGCGTGCACGATCTGCGCGGCTGGGCCACCGATACACATAAGTCGGTGGATGATTCGCCCTTCGGTGGCGGCCCCGGCATGGTGATGAAGCCGGAGGTCTGGGGCCCTGCGCTTGACGACGTCGCCAGTGGCGCCGCGCGCACCGCGGACCTGGAATCCTCGCTCCCGCACCTCAATAAGCCGCGCCACGACGACGTCGAGGGCGTGGAGGCCACCGGCTACGAGCGGTCGGTAGGGGAGGACGGCGTTGCCGAGGATCTGTCCTTGCCGCTGCTTATCGTCCCGACGCCTGCCGGAAAACCTTTCACGCAGGCAGACGCCCAAGAGTGGTCCAATGAGGAACATATCGTCTTTGCCTGCGGGCGCTACGAGGGCATCGACCAGCGCGTCATTGACGATGCAGCGCAGCGCTACCGCGTACGCGAGGTCTCCATCGGTGACTACGTGTTGATCGGCGGGGAAGTGGCGGTGCTCGTCATGGCCGAGGCCATCGTGCGCCTCATCCCAGGAGTGCTGGGCAACAAGCGCTCTCATGAGGAAGATTCATTCTCCGATGGTTTGCTGGAGGGGCCGAGCTACACCAAACCACGCGAGTGGCGTGGGCTGGCCGTGCCTGAGGTGCTGACCTCTGGAAACCACGCGCTCGTGGATAAGTGGCGCCGCGAGCAATCCCTGCGCCGCACCTTTGAACGCCGCCCCGAGCTATTGGACGGCGTGGAGCTCGATAAAGCCGACCGCAAGTACTTGGAGCAGCTACGCAATGGAAGTTAGTACCGATCTATCTATTTTGATGACGGAGAAAGAATGGAATGACATTCTCACCCGCATGCCGCAGCAGCTGGCAGAAGGTGGCTATGAGCCGGCGAATATCAGCGCGGAGGTCATCTCCTTTACCTGCGAGCCAGACAACATCTTGGTCAACGAGTACATGTCCAAGCACGGCAGCGCACCAGTAGGCGAGAGCGTGTGGCGCGTCATCGTCAACGGCAGCTCTGACCTGCCCTTGCATAAGGTCACCGCGGCGGTGGTGGACTGTTTGCCGCCGCACACGCTGTGGTACGGGACCTCTGAGATCGGTCACACCGAGTTCGGGTTGGGCACCGCCTGCGCGTGGCAACCATAAATCTTTAGGTAGTAACTTCGGCGACGAAAATGGGGAACCTCGCCCTCTGATTAGTTGCTGCAGAATCATCTTGTGAGCTGCGGAAAAAGGAATGTTCCCCGGATTCAATCGTCGTTGGCAGCGCCCGTCTTAGCATGAGGTCATCAAAAGGAAGTCTCCTTACTTCCTTCTCTCTTTACTCGATACAAGGCAGGTGCACCGCATGTCCATCCCCAATACTTTCCCTCCGGTCAACAACGTCGCTGGTTTCCCCAATCCGGCAGATGGCTACGTGGCACCCACAGAGCAGCGCGGCGGGATATCGACCGGCTTGACGGTGGCTATTGCGGCCATCGTTGGTCTTTGCCTGGCTGCAATCGTGGCGGGCGTCATGGCGTTCATGGGCAAAATTGGCGGCTCTGATGCTGCTGCTGGTGCGGCCTCCCCAGCACTCGTCTCTCCTGCACAGGAGGCCGTCCCAGTAACTGTTACTGAGCAGCGCCCGGCCACCGTGACCGCGCAGGCGCCAGAACCCGTCGTACCTGTTGAGCGCGTTGCACAAGCTCCGTCCTATTCCTCTGGATACTCCAGCTATCGAGCGCTCACCGGCAACACCTCGCAAAGCTTTGCAGCAAATGTTTATTCATCCTTTGTAAGCAACTACGCTGCGACCGGCTCCCCGAACGCAACGCTGAAGGTTTATTCTCCGGCTACCGGCGGCAACTACTACATGTACTGCTCCGGCACGTCCTCCTCTGTCCGCTGTTCTGGAGGCGACAACGCAGCAGTTCTCATCTACTAGCACCCTGCGAGCACGTCAAAGCGTTCCGTTTCCTGGACGAGTCGCCCCGACACGAATGTGTTGGGGCGTTACTGCGTGAGGGGAAAGTAATTGAGGAGTTGGAGCGCTCATCGCTGGGATGAAAGGGCGGTGCGGTACCTTTGTTGAGTCCAGAAAATCAGCCACAAAGGTGAGGATTTCTTTTGAAGATTGCAGCTACCATCGCCGCAGAGATTGGTGTAAAGGAGTCTCAGGTTGAGACTGCTTTGACGCTTCTGGCGGAGGGAAACACTGTCCCATTCATCGCGCGTTACCGCAAAGAAGCCACTGGTGGTTTGGATGATTCGCAGTTGCGCACCATCGAGGAGCGCGCGACGTACCTGCGCGAATTGGAAGAGCGTAAAGAGGCAATTTTGGCGGCTATCGATGAGCAGGGAAAGCTCACCGACGAGCTGCGTGCCCAGATTCTCGAGTGTGAGACCAAGGCGCGTTTGGAAGACTTGTACCTGCCATACAAGAAGCGCCGCAAGACCAAGGCGGACATCGCTCGTGAGGCCGGCCTGGAAGAGTTGACGGACAAGCTCATTGAGAACCCCACGGCCAATCCAGAAGAGATGGCGGGGCAGTTCCTGACTGAAGGATTTGAAGACACCAAGAAGGCTCTCGAGGGCGCGCGTTCCATCATCATTGACCGTTTTGCTCTCGACGCCGACTTGGTCGGCGAGGTGCGCGAGCGCATGTTCAACGAGGGCACCATGGGTGCTTCCGTGGTGGCTGGCAAGGAAACCGAAGGCGCCAAGTTTAAGGACTACTTCGAGTTCTCTGAGCCTTTCGACCAGCTGCCCTCGCACCGCATCCTGGCGTTGCTGCGCGGTGAGAACGAGGGCGTTCTCCAGCTCAACCTGGATGCCGGTGAAGACGAAGTCTATGAGGGCATGATTGCCGAGCGTTTTGATCTTGCGGTTAAGGATTCCAAGTGGCTTTCCGACGCCGTGCACTGGGGCTGGCGCACGAAGCTCTACATCTCTTCTGGCCTTGATGTGCGCATGCGCCTCAAAGAAATCGCGGAGGAGGGCGCGCTCAAGGTCTTTGCTACCAACCTGCGCGACGTCTTGTTGGCGGCACCGGCGGGTCAACGCGCCACGATTGGACTGGACCCGGGCTATCGAAACGGCGTGAAGTGCGCTGTAGTTGATTCCACCGGCAAGGTTCTTGATACCGCAATTGTCTACCCGCACCAGCCACAGAACCAGTGGAGCCAGGCAGTAAACACTCTGGCCACGCTGTGTGCGAAGCACTCGGTGGACCTTATGGCTATCGGCAACGGCACCGCTTCCCGTGAGACGGAAAAGCTGGCCAACGAGATCGCTGACATGTTGAAGCAGGCCGGCGGCCAGCGCCCAACTCCGGTCGTGGTCTCTGAGTCGGGTGCTTCGGTCTACTCCGCATCCCAGCTTGCCGCGGATGAGTTCCCAGACATGGACGTCTCGCTGCGTGGTGCGGTCTCTATCGCTCGCCGCCTCCAGGATCCCCTGGCTGAGCTGGTAAAGATCGATCCGAAGGCCATCGGCGTGGGGCAGTACCAACACGACGTCAACCAGACCTCGCTGGCGCGCACCCTCGACGGCGTGGTTGAGGACGCCGTAAACGGTGTCGGCGTTGACCTAAACACCGCATCTGTTCCGCTGCTTGAGCGCGTGGCGGGCGTGAACGCCACGATCGCCACCAACATCGTGGCCTACCGTGACGAGAACGGTTCCTTCGCATCCCGCAAGGAACTCAAGAAGGTTCCGCGCTTGGGGCCGAAAGCCTTCGAGCAGGCAGCAGGCTTCCTGCGCATCAATGGCGGCGTTGACCCACTTGATTCCTCCGCCGTGCACCCGGAGGCCTACCCGGTGGTCGCCCGCATTGCGGAGTCCACGGGGCTCGGCGTGGCTGAACTTATCGGTAACTCCAGAGTGCTGCAGAAACTGCAGCCGGCAGACTTCGCTGACGATACTTTCGGTGTCCCGACTGTCACCGACATCATTGCCGAGCTGGATAAGCCTGGCCGCGACCCGCGTCCAGAGTTTAAGACCGCTACTTTCAAGGAAGGCGTGGACAAAGTCTCGGACCTGGTACCGGGCATGATCCTGGAGGGGACCGTCACCAACGTTGCGGCTTTCGGCGCCTTCGTGGACGTCGGAGTGCACCAGGACGGCCTAGTACACGTCTCCGCGATGAGCAATAAGTTCATCTCCGATCCACATGAGGTCGTGCGCTCCGGGCAGGTAGTAAAGGTCAAAGTCATGGAGGTTGACGTGCAGCGTCAGCGCATCGGCCTCTCGCTGCGCCTCGATGATGAACCAGGCCAGCCTGCACAACGCCAGGGTGGTGGCAAGCGTGGTGACAACGGCGGTAGCAGCAAAGGCGGCAACACTGGCAATGGGGCCAAGGGTGGCCGTGGAGCGCGTGGCGGCCGCGGCAATTCCGGTGGGCGTCCCGCCGGCGGCTCCATGGCGGATGCGCTGAAGAAGGCCGGCTTCGGCAACTAAATTTATTAAAAGTTGCTTCGTGGCGTGCTAGTGCAGCGCGGTGAGTTAGTGATAAGTTTGGTGAAACAAACAAAAGGGTGACCGCGGTCACCATACCTTCATGAGGGAGGGTTTCGCCTTGCACCAGAAACAAACGCCGTTCGACGCCACGCAGCCGGCTGCCCATGCCGTGCAGGAAACGGAAGCGAAGGGGTGGCATCGCATCCTGGACTGGCGCCCGCGTAGCGCACTCTCGCGGGTGCTGATCGTTTTCCTGCTGGTAGCGCCAGTCATCCTCGCAGCCACGATGATGTGGGCGATGTGGGACCCTTCCAAGTACATGCGGCAGATTGACTTGGCGGTGGTCAATGAGGACGCCGGCGTGGAAAAGCAGGGCAAATACGTCAACTACGGCGATCAAGTAGTAGAAGGCCTCCTGGAAACTGACTACCTGAACTTCGCCGAGATGAACGCTCAGGAGGCAAACGATGGGTTGTTAAAGGGCAAGTACCTGATGGTGGTGACCATCCCAAAGGTTTTCTCGGAGCAAGCGGTCACCATCATTAGCGATAAGCCGGTCAAACCGCAGATCCACTTCGCCAGCAACGACTATTACGGAACGAATGGCTCGGTGATTTCTTCGAGCCTGGTTCCGCAGGTTCAGACCAGCGTTGAGAACGCGATTTCCAAAAAGTATGCGGATCAAGTCATCGAGGGCATGGTCAAGCTCAGCGATGGCATTGGTACCGCGGCCGAAGGCGCAGGCCGTCTTGACGAGGGCGTGGGCAAGCTCCAGGCTGGCGGCGAGAAGGCTGTGACCGGCATCGACAAGCTGGATGCCGGAGCGGGCCAGCTCAACAACGGTGCGGGTCAGCTGCACGATGGCACTGGCCGGCTGGTCCAGGGCGTAAGCGAGCTTTCCACGGGCGCGGGTCGGCTTGACGACGGCGCGAATGAGTTGGCGACGGGCTCCGATAAGTTGCTGGAGGGCACGGGCAAGCTTGGCCAAGGAGCCAGCCAAATCGAAGGCGGCGTCGGCCAGCTCACCGGCATGCTCATCCCACTCCTGCAACAAGCACAGTTAGTGGTGCCGAGCCTCATCGGCTTGGTGGATGTGCTGCGCGGAATGGGCATGACGGCCCAGGCAGACCAGCTTTCCGCTTTGTTGACGAAGCTGGATCCGGCAAATAGCAGCAACATGGTCTCCCAGCTGGAGAAGCTGCGTGATGGTACGCAGCAGCTGAATTACAACTTGTCCGACCCGAATTCCGAGTACCTAGGTGGCATGCTCAGGCTCAACCAGGGCACCCATCAGCTGGCGGAGGGAACCGGTCAGCTAAAAAGCGGCGTGGGCGAGCTATCTACCGGTGCCGTGCAGCTGGATGAAGGCGCGGGACGCCTGGCAGAGGGCACCACGAGTCTCAAGGATGGTACCGGTCAGTTGAAGGGTGGCGGTGCCCAATTGAAAGACGGCATCGATCAGCTCAAGGATGGTTCGGGTCAGCTCGCTACGAAGCTGGGCGAGGGTGCTGCGAAGGCCCCGCATATTACCCAGCCTGACGTGACAGCACAGAATATGGCGGTGCCGATCAACTTCACCGAATCCAACGTCCATCCGGTGCAGACCGGCGTTAGTGCCGTCGACCCAACCAAGAAGGAAATCACGGGCGGCGTCTCGATGCTTCTGGTGCTCGTCTTTGGCTTCCTAGCCATGCTGTTGCTCGCTATGACCCTGCCTTATTATCTGCGTGGTATTTTGCCCGCATTCGCGGTGGTTAGCGGCATCAACTTCCTGTTGTTGCTGGGTATGGCGCTGATGTCCACGCTTATGGGCTGGCACCCGGCAAGCTGGCCGATGATGCTGGGAGTGCTCGCAGCAATCGCGATGGTGGGCGCTGCCACCTACCAGCTGCTGCTGGTGACCTTCGGGCGCAGGATTGGCGCCATCTTCTCGGTCGGCGTTTTTGCCATGGGAGTCATGGTCTTCGGCGGCGTGTGGCCCACGGCGGCCATCCCGGCACCGCTGCGTTTGCTGCATCCTTTGCACCCGATGACCTATGCTAAGAACGCCTTCACCCGCGCCACCGATGGCATTCATGATGGCACCTTCGCCGGCGGCATCATGGTCTTGTTCAGCGTCACCGTCTTGGCGGTAGCCGCCAGCTACCTCATCTTCCGCGCACGCCACCACGGCACCGCGCGCCTGCTGGACGAGCACAAGGTCATGGCAGCGACCACGGCTTAAGCGGCGTGCGCGAGCTAACCAAGCTCCCGGTGTAGGCGCTCCGCGCCGCCGGGGTAGCTGCGCAGCCGCAGTCCAAGCCCCGCGGCGAGCTCGCCATAGCGCAGCGCGAAACCGGCGCTGCGGCTGCCAGAATCACAAATTACCCAGACGGTGCCGCCAGCCGGAGCATCTAAGGAGCCCAGTGCTGCGCGCACCATCTCATCGCCGGCGGTGCCTGCCGCAATTTTGTGAAAAGGCAGAGCGTGCTGGCGCAAGTTCGCCGGCAGCGAGCTATAAAGCAGTGCGGACGGGTCACGGATGTCGAGGAAGCACTCCGCAGCTTCGCCAGCGCTAGCAGCAACGCCAGCGCTAGCAGCAACGCTGGCGTTAGAATTGAGCTCGGCATGAGTTTCCAGTGAGGTGCATAGTGCGCGCCCAGGATCGGCGCTGACGCGGAAGCTGCGCAGGCTCGCTGGGTACGCGGTGTAGCTGGATACCTGGCCCACGGTGGTGTCGATTCCGGTGAACCAGCCAATCGCGGCGGTGGCCATCAGCCCGCCGATGACGGAGGTGGTAGCTCCCAGAACACCGGCGCTGGCGCAATCGGGAAGGGCATCGGCAGTGGGAGCGGCAGGGAAGAGGTCGCGCAAACCGCAGCCGCGGCCATCCGGTGTGTTAGTGCCTGAATGCCATAGTGCTACGTCGCCGCGAAAACCCAAGACGGTGCCCCAGACCAGCGGAGTCGAGGTTGCCTCGCAGGCGTCGGCGATGAGGTACTTCGTGTCGAAGGTATCTGTGCCGTCGATGACGAGGTCTGTGTCCTGACACAGTTGCAGTGCATTGTCTGCGCTAAATTGGGCGACTTTCGCCTCGATGTGTATCTCTGGCTGTAGTTTACGGGCGCGCCGGGCGGCGACCGCGGCTTTGGGCTGGCCCACGTCATCCACGCCGAAGAGCACCTGGCGGTGGATATTGCTCAGCGCTACCTCGTCATCGTCGATGAGCGTAATGTGCCCGATACCCGCGGCGGCCAGCTGCTGCAGGACCGGGCAGCCCAATCCGCCCGCACCCACGATGAGTACGTGCGCGCGGTTAAGAGCTACCTGCGCATCTTGGCCGATTAGCACCTGTTGGCGCGCGGTGCGGGCAGACTCGAGTTCGCTAAGGCCCACTAGAGCACCTCATCGGCCCAGCTGGCAAGGCCTTCGAAGGTTGAAGAGGCTTGGGCATGCTCGCGGCGCGGGATGCGTCCTGCCTGGCGGGCATAGTGCCCGGCGGCCACCGCATGACGCATAGCGTGGGCCATGGCCACGGGGTCTTGGCAGCGGTTGATAGCGCTGGCCAGCAGAACCCCGTCACAGCCTAGCTCCATCGCGAGGGCGGCGTCGGAGGCGGTGCCGATGCCGGCGTCGACAAGCACGGGCACACTGGCGCGCGCGGCGATGAGCTTGATGTTATGGGGATTTAAAATACCCAGCCCCGTGCCGATCGGCGCGCCCAACGGCATCACGGCGGAAGCGCCCGCATCCTCCAAGCGCAGCGCCGCTACTGGGTCATCGCTGGTATAGGCCAAGACCGTAAACCCCTCTGCCACGAGGAGCTCGGTGGCGTCGATGGTTTCTACGACATCGGGAAGCAGCGTGTGCTCATCCGCGATGACTTCTACCTTGACCCAATTGGTACCTAGTGCCTCGCGCGCCAGCTGCGCCGTGAGCACGGCATCGCGCGCGGTGCGGCAGCCCGCGGTATTCGGCAGCGGCGCAATGTTAAGCCGGCGCAGCAAGTCAAAGACGCTCTCGCCACCTGCCTGCGCGCTGTGGCGGCGCATCGCCACGGTGGTTAGCTGCGTGCCGGAGGCTACCAGCGCTTTTTCCAGCGCGTCCTGGCTGCTTGCGCCACCCGTGCCCATGATGAGCCGGGATTCAAAGCTCTTATCCGCGATTGTCAGCACTTTACTAGCCTCCCTGGATTGCAGTAAGAACATCGATGACCACGCCTTCTTCGAGGCGGGTGTCTTCCCACGCCGAGCGTGGAATCACCGCGCCATTTATGGCCACCGCAGTGCCCACCTCTGGTGCATTGACCTCGGCAATCAGTGCCGCCACTGTTGCTGCGGTGGTATCCATCTTCTGCCCGTTGTAGGTGATTGTCATCGTGTTCCTTAAATATCTGTCTTGACAAAAGCTGTCTTTACTTCGGCTCTAGCGCGCAAAGCGCAGCGGGTCGCAGGCCGAAAGTTCGATGCTGGGGTCCTCGCCGAGGACGAGCTCGCGCGTACACCGTGCACCGAAGGCGGCCAGCAGGATGCCGTGGCGGAAATACCCGGTGGAGACAATGAGCCTGTCACTCACGCGCCCCAGGTAGGGAAGATCATCAGGCGTGCCCGGGCGGGCGCCGGTGGTGGCTTCTAGGAACTCGCAATCTTCGATGCCCGGCAGCACCCGGATGGCATCGCGCAGCAGGTCATAGACACCGCCGGCCAGCGGGGCATTGAGGCTATCCTCGCGGCTGGTCGCGCCCACGGCGATGGTTCCGTCACCGCGTGGAATCAGATAGATAGGACGGTCTTCCACGAATCCGCGCACCACGCGGTCTAGCAGCGGGCGGCGTTGCTCTGGCACACGTAGGCGCAGGATGTCGCCGTAGACTGGGCGCAGCGGTTGCGACCATTCGCTAAGACCATTCGCCCCCAGTCCGGCGGCCAGCACCACCTGGTCTGCGGCGAAAGTACCTCCTTCGGTGTGTACCACTCCGCCGTCGACTCCATCGTCGACGCGTGTGACCTTTGTGCGGTGAAAGTGCACGCCTAGGTTTTCCGCGGCGTCGTATAGCGCGAGCGCCCATTGCCGGGGGAAGACCTGCGTATCCCCGGGAATTGAGACGGCGCCGGCCAGGCGTGGGCTCAGCCCCGGTTCGAGGGAGCGCGCCTGCCGCACGGTGATGCGCTCGACCTGCATGCCGTGCGCATTCTGGTAGTCCATGAGCTCTGACAAATGCTGGGAATCGGCGCGGTCCGCGGCTACCACGAGCGTGCCTTCGTCGCGGTAGCCGGTATCGAGGTCGCTGTGCTTGGCGACGGCCGCGATAAGCTCCGGATACCACTTGCCTGAGGCTTGCATCAGCGGAAAGAGCGGGTCTTGTTGATAGACCACCTCCGCGGCGGGAGCCAGCATGCCGCCGGCATGGTGCGTGGCGCCGGATGCTGGCGCTGGGTCGAAGACATCGACTTTGATCTCTGACTGGGCCAACTCTACTGCGGTGGCAAGGCCGATGACCCCGGCGCCGACGATGGCAACGCTTGAGCTGGCAGTGCTGGCAGTGCTCATGCGCGACCTTTCTCGAATTCGCTCAGGAGACGCTCGCAGTAGGCGGCTGGGTCCGGGGCATTCATGATTCCGCGCACGACGGCCAGGCCGTCGACGCCGGTTGCAGCGAGCTCGGCGGCATCGTCCGCGGTGACGTCGCCGATGGCGACTACGGGCAGCTGCGAGGCGGCGACGATCTCTGGGTAGCCCTCGAGCCCCAGCGGGGTGCGTCCAGAATCCTTCGTCGGGGTAGCGCGGAAGGGACCGCAGCCGACGTAGTCGAGGACGTCCGCGTACTGGTTTGCGTCCCTAATTAACTCAAGCGTTCCCGTGGTCAGGCCGATGATTGCATCGGGGCCGAGCAGCTCACGTGCGGCACGTGGGCAGAGATCGTCCTGGCCGATGTGCACGCCGTGGACGGGCGCGCCCGCGCAACGCAGAGCTAGGGCGACGTCGACGCGGTCGTCGATAAGCACGTGCGCGCGCGGATTTACCTCGTGCACCGCCTCGGCCACGCGGGCGCCCAAATCATAGAGCGTGCGGGCAGAAATTGGCTTTGAGCGCACCTGTACCACGCCCGCGCCGCCACGCACGGCGGCCGCGGCAATCTCCGGTGACATATTGGTGCCGGTGACGAAGTAACAACGCAGATCAAGCACGGTCGGCTGGCTCCGTGTCTGCCGTTTGATAGAGCTTGGAGCCTTGCGCCTTGAACTCGGCTGACATCATTGCCTCGCCGGCCTTGGCATCGGTGGGAAAGCTCGGCATGCCCAGGGAATCCGAGAAAGTATCGCGGATGTCCTGGCTAATCCGCATGGAACAGAACTTCGGGCCACACATCGAACAAAAGTGCGCGGTCTTGGCGGGCTCAGCCGGCAAGGTCTCATCGTGGTATTCCTGCGCGGTCTCAGGGTCGAGCGAAAGCGCGAACTGATCGTGCCACCGGAATTCGAAGCGGGCCTTGCTCATGGCGTCGTCCCACGCCCGCGCGCCGGGGTGGCCCTTGGCCACGTCGGCGGCATGCGCGGCGAGCTTGTAGGTGATGACGCCGGTCTTGACATCGTCACGGTTCGGCAGACCCAGATGCTCCTTCGGGGTGACGTAGCACAGCATCGCGGTGCCGCCCATGGCGATGTGTGCGGCGCCGATGGCGGAAGTGATGTGGTCATATCCCGGAGCGATGTCCGTGACCAGCGGGCCCAGTGTGTAGAACGGGGCGTCGTGGGCCCAGTCCTGTTCCAGCTCGTTGTTTTCCTGGATCATGTTCAGCGGAACGTGGCCGGGGCCTTCCACCATGACCTGCACGTCGTATTCCCAGGCGCGGCGGGTGAGCTCGCCGATGGTCTTAAGCTCGGCGAACTGCGCGGTGTCGTTGGCGTCGGCCAGGCTGCCAGGGCGCAGGCCATCGCCCAAGGAGAAGGCGACGTCGTATTGCGCGAAAATCTCGCAGAGCTCGTCGAAGTTCTCGTAGAGGAAGGACTCCTTGTGGTGGGCCAGGCACCAGCCGGCCATAATCGAACCGCCGCGGGAGACAATTCCGGTGACGCGCTTGGTAGTCAACGGGATGAAGGGCAACAACACACCGGCGTGGATGGTCATGTAGTCCACGCCCTGCTCGCACTGTTCGATGACGGTATCGCGGAAGATCTCCCAGGTAAGGTCCTCGGCCACGCCGTTTACCTTCTCCAGCGCCTGGTAGATAGGCACGGTGCCAATCGGTACTGGGGAGTTGCGCAGAATCCACTCGCGGGTGGTGTGGATGTCATCGCCGGTGGAAAGATCCATCACGGTATCGGCTCCCCAGCGGGTGGCCCAGCGCAGTTTGGACACTTCTTCTGCGATAGAAGAAGTCACGGCGGAGTTGCCGATGTTGGCGTTGATCTTGGTCAAGAACTTGCGGCCGATGATCATCGGCTCGGACTCAGGGTGGTTGATGTTATTCGGGATAATCGCGCGTCCGCGGGCGACCTCGGCGCGCACGAACTCGGGATCGCAGTGCTCGCGCAGCGCCACGAACTCCATTTCCTTGGTGATGATTCCCTTGCGGGCATAGTGCATCTGGGTGACGCGCTTGCCGGCCTTGGCGCGCAGGACGGCACGCTTCTCGCCGCGCCATTCCGCTGAGGCCGCACCACGCTTTTGGGCGGACTTGCCGTCGTCGGCCAGATTGCGCTCGCGGCCGGCGTACTCCTCAACGTCGCCGCGGCCTGCAATCCACTCGCTGCGCAGACCCGGCAGGCCCACCTCCGGCTCACACTCGGGGCCGCGGGTGCGGTAGACGCGGAAAGGCTCGTTGGGCCCAGTGGGTGAGTCATCGAGCTCGATCTGGGTTTCCGGTACCTCCAGGCCATCACGGATGATGGGGGAGTAAGAGTGCTTTGGATGGATCTCGTTAGGGGTAGCCGACATGGCGCCTTCCTCACTTCCTTCGCTGGTGCTAACCAGACAGGTTCGAACGGTCTAGACGCGGCCTTGGCGCCTATCTCAGCCCACTTCTTCGTGGGCACCCGTGGGGTACTTGCATCACACACCATAAACCCTGTGATGCGCGTCTGTCTTGGAATTGCAAGAATTTGCTGTTCGCGCGGTGGGTATGGAAGAATTCCTTTGTTCTATGTAACAGGCACGAACCGGTCAGCTTCTTCAAGGTTGAAGGGGCGCTAGGGTCCTCTGTCTTAAACTGAAAAGGAAAAACAATGGCTAACCTCATTGACAAGGTAGATGCAGCACAGCTGCGTGACGATGTTCCAGACTTCCGCCCAGGCGATACCCTCGACGTAAACGTCAAGGTCATCGAGGGTAAGACCCAGCGTGTTCAGCTCTTTAAGGGCGTGTGCATCCGCCGCCAGGGCGCTGGCATCCGTGAGACCTTCACCGTCCGCAAGGTCTCCTTCGGCATCGGCGTTGAGCGTACCTTCCCGGTTCACTCCCCGAACCTCGAGTCCATCCAGGTTGTACGCCGCGGCCGTGTCCGCCGTGCAAAGCTGTACTACCTGCGCGACCTGCGCGGCAAGAAGGCTCGCATCAAGGAGCGCCGCTAGTTCTAGCGCCGAAAGCGCCCGCCTCCGTCTTCGTTCCTCATTCGAGGTTCGAGAGGGAGAGCGGGCGCTTTTGCTATGTCTAGACTTTTAGGTCTGGACTGTTAGCTTTGCTCTAGTTTTCTTGGTTTTGGTCCGGCGTTTAAATCTGTGCTGAGCCGGTGCCCGGCTGCTGGGTGGAGTCCTGGGCCATTTGCTGCTCGGTGAGCATGTGCTTAATGTCTTGTTGGTCGCTCCTTACCTTTTTCGCCCACCAGACGACGCCCGCGACGATCGCAACGATGATCAGTAGCGGTACGAGTATGAAAAGAAGTTCAATTATTCCCAAAGACATAAACAGCACGCTACTTCAGGCGAAAAAGTAATTCAATACTTTTTGATGGAAGTTTGCGGAGCTCGCGGGGGACTGATGGGGGATTCGGCGAACTTAGAGTTCGCTGAATGCTTTCGTCAGGGTACCGGTTTTCGGGCCCATTGTTGCTAGGATTTAGCCCGTGAATAACGAGAAGGAATTCGAAGACCATGGCGCAGACGTCGCGACTAGCGAGTCCAAGCCGGTAGAAGAAGTATCAGAGAAGAAAGAAAAGAAGGAGAAAAAGGAGCTGCCGTGGCTCCTGGAGACCCTTCTCATCATCCTCTGCGTATTGTGCGTGGTAGGCCTCGTACAAACCTTCATCGGCCGCCAATATGTCATTCCTTCTGGTTCGATGGAGCCAACCCTCCACGGCTGCGATGGCTGCACCAATGACCGCATCTTCACCGAGAAGATTTCCTACTACGGAGATAAGGGCCCAGAGCCTGGCGACGTCGTGGTGTTCAAGGGCACCGATGACTGGAACCGCAATTACCAGTCGCCGCGTTCTTCCAACGAGGTCATTCACAAGATTCAGGATGTACTGAGCTACGTCTCGCTGACCCCGCCGGATGAGAACACCTTGGTCAAGCGCGTCGTAGCTACGGGCGGCCAGACCGTGTCCTGTCAGGAGGGCGATCCAGCTGTGATGGTGGATGGCAAGCCGATTAACCAGGACTACGTCATGGATCCGCCAACCTACAAGGTTGACGAGAAGACCGGTTCCTATGCCTGCGGCGGTGCCTACTTTGGCCCAGTTACCGTTCCGGAAGGAAACATCTGGGTAATGGGCGATAACCGCACGGCTTCCGCGGACTCCCGCTATCACATGCAGGATCAGTACCAGGGCACCATTCCGGTAGAAAACGTCCGCGGCAAGGTCATGTTCGTGTTCTTCCCGTTCAACCACATCGGTGGGGTAGATGACCCAGACATCCAGGCCTAGAAAGCGGCGTCCCAACCTAGAAAACCGCGCCGTTGACCACGCCCCGGAAGAAGAGCGCGTGCGCGTGCGCGATCTTCTGCCTACGGTCATCGTGGTGTTTCTGGTCTTGGCTTTCGTGCAGACGTTCATCGGGCGGATGTATCTGATTCCGTCGGCTTCGATGGAGCCGACGTTGCATGGCTGTGCGGGCTGTAAGAACGACCGTATCTTGGTCCAAAAACTCAGCTATTACTTCTCTGATCCGCAGCCCGGTGATGTCGTGGTCTTCGCAGGCACCGATTCCTGGAATTCTTCCTTCGCAGTAAAGCGCTCCGATAACGTGCTCGTTCGCGGCGTCGAAAATGCCGGCGCGGCCATCGGCTTGCTGCCTAATGGTGAAAACATTTTGGTCAAGCGTGTTATCGCTACCGAAGGCCAGACCGTTTCCTGCGAGGCAGGTGACCCGGCAGTGATGGTGGATGGCCAGCCCATCGACCAGTCTTATGCCAAAACCCCGCCAGAGATGCCGGTGGATACCGCAGCTGGCTCGGAGGCCTGCGGCGGCAGCTATTTTGGCCCCGTCACGGTCCCGGAGGGAAATATTTGGGTGATGGGTGATAATCGCACGAACTCGCTCGACTCCCGCGCGCACTTGGGCGACAACCTGCAGGGCACGATTCCGGTGGACAATGTTCGCGGCAAGGTAGAGGCAGTGGTTCTGCCGATTCCACGCGCACAGCTTATCGACGATCCCAAAATCCAACATGCGGCGGCTTAAACAACAGCGCACCTACGAAGTGGCCTTGAGTAAGGCTGGTCTGGGCCCGGTAGCCGGCGTCGATGAGGCCGGCCGCGGGGCGTGCTGCGGGCCGATTACTATCGCCGCATGCATCCTGCCGGAGAAGATCGTTCCGGAGTTGGATAAGCTCACCGACTCTAAAAAGCTCACGCCCAAGACGCGGGAGAAGCTCTATCCCATCATCAAAGACAAGGCTCTGGCCTGGTCTGTGGTGCATATTGGGGCGGATGACATTGATTCTCGCGGCATCCAGCACGCTAACGTCTCTGGGATGCGTAGGGCGGTAGCGCGCCTGGAGGTGCGCCCGCACTACGTGCTTACCGACGCCCTGAAGATCCCCGGCATGCCCGCACCCCAGCTGCCCATGGTGGGCGGCGATGCCGCGGCGCGCTGCATTGCGGCTGCCAGCGTGCTGGCGAAGGTCTCGCGCGACTACGTGATGGATGAGCTCGATAGGCAGTATCCGGGCTATGGTCTGGGCTCGCACAAGGGCTATGGAACGGCTATTCATCAGGAAGCGATCGCCCAATTGGGTGCCTGCCCGGAACACCGGATGAGCTATCGCAACGTGGCACAAGCCCACGCGAAATTTCTCGCGCGCGCCTGAAACTGTTCAGGTGGTTTCCGGGTTAAGCTAAGGCCCATTGACCCCACAACTTTGGAGGATTAGCAAGTGAGCGCCGAGGAACTCGACAACTACGAGGCGGAAGTAGAACTCTCCCTCTACCGCGAATATCGAGATGTTGTAAGCCAGTTCTCCTACGTAGTGGAAACCGAGCGCCGCTTCTACCTGGCGAACGCCGTGGAGCTCATCCCGCACACCTCAGGCCCGGATGTCTACTACGAGGTACGCATGTCTGATGCCTGGGTATGGGACATGTACCGCTCTGCTCGCTTCGTGCGCTACGTCCGCGTTATTACCTACAAGGACGTCAACATCGAGGAGCTGGATAAGCCAGACTTCCTCCTGCCGGAATAGTTATTTCCTTAAAATGTCAGCCCCTGAATAAGGCTGTGCTGGCTTAGCAAACGACACCATCTTTGCGCGCCCTGTCGCGGTAACTTGCCTGAGTCGCGGTGAGTTATCCACAGTTGGCGCGCTTTTTGCGTTTTGGGGCTAGCTATATTCTCTGCTTCTGCGCTGGACTGGGTCTTACAAAGAAAAGTTGATGCGGCTTTTGCGGCGTTTCAGCGGGTGTCGCAGCCCAGGGCGCGGCGAAAGCTCGGAATTTGGGGGAGTAAAGCGTGCTTTTAAGGTCCAATAAGAACCAGGTTTTAGGAAAACGCGGGGAGGCATTTGCCGCGCAGTTTTATCGTGAGCGCGGCGGACAGGTGCTGGCCGCCAACGTGCATTATGCGGTGGGCGAGATTGACCTTATCGTGCAGGAGGGGGCCACGATTGTTTTCGTAGAAGTTAAGACGAGGGCCTCTGATGCTTTTGGGGTAGCCGAAGCCGTTACCCCGCGAAAGCTGGTGCGCATGCGGAAGGCTGCGGCGCAGTGGCTGCAGGATAAACCCTTGTCCGTGGTGCGCTTCGACGTCGTGGCGCTGGTGGCACGCGGCCAGGGATTTGAGCTCACGCACTACGAAGGGGTTGAGCATGGCGCTCGGTAGATGCCATACGACGGCCCTCGAAGGCGTTACCGCGCACGTGGTCACGGTGGAAGCCAACGTGGGAACGGGGCTCCCGGGAGTGCAGGTGGTGGGCATGGCGGATACGGCGATCTCGGAATCGCGAGACCGCATCCGTACTGCGGTGGTTAACTCGCGGCTGCCGTGGGCGAAGACGCGCGTGGTGGTCTCAATGGCGCCGGCGGCTTTGCCGAAGTCAGGTGCACACTTTGACCTTCCCATGGCGTTGGCGATCTTGTCTGCACAGATGCCGCACAATGAACTCCTCGACAATGCGTTGGTGCTTGGTGAGTTGGGCTTAGATGGCAGCGTGCGCCCAGTATCTGGCATCATTCCAGCACTTCTAACGGCGCGGTCCCAGGGCTTCGACACCTTGGTGATCCCGCTGGGCAATGCGGCTGAGGCGACGCTGGTGCCGGATATGAACGTGCTGGTCGCGCACACGCTTGTCGATGCCTTCGCATGGGCATGCGGCAGCCGGGACTTGCCTTCGGCGCAGGGGATGGAAGTACCAGTTCCCGCATGCGAGGAGGTTCCAGACTTTCGCGACATCGCGGGCCAGAGGGAAGCGAAGTGGGCCGCAGAGGTTGCGGCCGCTGGCGGGCATCACCTGTTGATGGTGGGCCCGCCGGGATCAGGAAAGTCGATGATTGCGGCACGTTTGCCTTCCATCCTGCCCAAGCTGAGCACCGACCAATCCGTCGAGGCCACAGCCATTCACTCCTTGGCGGGCACTCCCGGCGCGGTGGTCTCCCGTGCGCCGTTTATTGCGCCGCATTCCTCGGTTACGCGGGCAGCGCTGCTCGGCGGCGGTGCGGGGAATCCGCGGCCAGGCGCGGTGAGCTTGGCGCATCATGGGGTCTTGTTCCTCGACGAGGCCAGCGAAGTATCCGCGCGCGTATTGGACGGGCTGCGCGCTCCCTTGGAGGACGGGCACGTGACCATCTCGCGTGCGCGGCGCGAAGTTACCTTCCCGGCGCGTTTTCAGCTGGTGCTGGCCGCCAATCCATGCCGTTGTGCCGCTGAGGAGCCAAGCAAGTGCCGGTGTAGGGCGTCTGAGCGACGGAACTATCTCACAAATTTGTCGGGGCCGTTGCGTGACCGCTTGGATATGGTGGTGGATATATCGGGCCGGGCGGCGAGCTTGCATGCGGTGGATGAGGAGCCTTCGGCGGCAATCGCGGAAAGGGTCGCGCAAGCACGGGATCGAGCGAAGCAGCGCTGGCGCGGTGATGGACTTGCCGTTCACAATAACGGTGCGGTGCCAGCTTCGTATTTGCGGCGGAATCGTCCTGCGACGGAGACTGCAATGGCGATGCTTGCGGCCTATCTTGCAGATGGCGAGCTAAGCCAGCGCGGCGTTGACCGTGTACTACGCCTAGCGTGGACGCTGGCAGACCTTGATGGCAGCGCCCAGCCTGACATCGACCATGTGGGCAAGGCGCTAGACCTGCGTGGGGCGGGCGTGCTGGAAAGGCTGGCGGCATGAGTAGCTTAAATTTGTCTACTTCGCTGCATGCTTGGATCTATCTCAACCGAGTGGTGGAAGGTCCATCTCGTACCCTGCACGGTTTGTTGTCCCAGTACCCCGTGGATGAGGTGGCGCATGGTGTCTATCACGCGGCGGACTGGATTGGTGCGTTGCGCGATGAGACGACAAGTAGGAGGGACTGGCTGCGGCAGGACGAAGACTTGGCAGCGGCGCAGCGCGTGGGCGCGCGGCTGATTACTCCTGAGGATGCTGAATGGCCTCGGGAAGAATTCGCCCAGGCCTTCGGCTTCTATCAGGCAGGCGGCGCCGATGCCCCGGCGACCTTTGATAGCCAGGCCGTTCCACCGCATGCGCTGTGGGTGAAAGGCAAGTCCGTGCGCGAATGCGTGGCTCAGTCGGTAGCTCTCGTGGGAACACGCGCGATTAGTCGCTACGGCTGGGAGGTCTCCAAGTTGCTGGCTGGGGGCTTGGCCAGCCACCAATGGACCACGGTTTCGGGCGGGGCGCTGGGCGTGGATACGACTATCCATGAAGCAACTTTGGAAGCAGGTGGCCAAACAGTCGCGGTTGCGCCATGCGGCATCGATGTTAACTATCCTGCGCGCAATGCGTCCTTGTTCGCGCGGATCGCGGAAAGCGGATGCGTCATCTCTGAGTTCGCGCCCGGGACTACCCCGCAGCGTCATCGTTTCCTCACCCGCAACCGCTTGGTCGCGGCGCTTTCGGCCGGCACTGTGGTGGTAGAAGCCGCGTTTCGTTCAGGGGCTCTCAACACTTTGAACTGGGCGGAGGCGCTCGGCCGGGTAACCATGGCGGTGCCAGGGCCAGTCACCACAGCAGGCTCGCTGGGATGCCATCAACGCATCCAGGACCAGCGGGCGCAGCTGGTGACATCGGTGGATGAGATTCGCGGGTTGGTGGGCAACGTCGGAAGTGTGGATGCGGCAGGGCAGTACGAGCTCGACTTTGCTCCGAGCAAGGTGCAGCAGCTATCTCGCAACGAGCTCAAGGTCTTTGATGCCGCGCCACAAAATAGCGAGGAAGGTGCAACCGCAGAAGACATCGCTCAACAAGCAGGCATGCGCGTGGCCTTGTGCGTCCACCTCTTGGTGGCTTTGCAGAAACAGGGGCTGGTTATACGCGAGGGCAAGCGTTGGCGGCGCAGCGAATGAGATACGAAGATAGAAAGGACAAAGGCGCTGCGCTAGACACGGGGATGTTGAGCCTTCTGCAACTGGAGTAGACTCCTGGGACATGACACGGAGCGCGGAGGAGCTATCTGGGCAGCTGGTAGAGGCAATCGAGGATTTCGCCGAGCACCAGCTGCTCATCCGTGGGCGTTCGCAGGCCACGGTGAAGGGATACCGCTCCGACCTTCGGGACTTAGCTCGTAGCGTTCCAGACTTTGCGAGTTTTGACCTGAACGCACTGCGCGCCTGGCTCGGTGAGGCTGTCACTGCCGGCAAGTCCCGAGCCACCTTGGCACGCCGCACTGCGGCGGTTCGAGCGTTTTCGACGTGGGCGGTGCGCGAAGGCCATCTTGGCTCGGACGTTGCAGCGCGCTTGGTGACTCCGAAGGTGGGCAAACACCTGCCTAAGGTTCTGGGGGAGAACGAAGCAGGGGAGCTCGTGGGCAATGCCGTCTCGGCTGACGAGGTTCATTTCCTGCGCGATAGTGCGATGCTGGAGTTGCTCTACGCCACCGGCATGCGCGTGGCAGAGCTTGCCGGCCTCGATATCGGTGACCTCGATCTGCGCCGGCAGACCGCGCGGGTTACCGGCAAAGGAAACAAACAGCGCGTGGTGCCTTTTGGAGAGGCAGCCGCTGATGCCTTGCGCACTTGGTTGGATAAGGGTCGCGCTCAATTGGCGGGGGAGACGGAAGCCGTCTTCGTTGGCACACGCGGTGGGCGTATTGACCAACGCCAGGTGCGCCGCGTGGTGGAAAAAGCTGCACAGGTAACCGGCGCCAATGGGCTAAGCCCGCACAGCTTGCGGCACACTGCGGCCACCCACCTTCTAGAAGGCGGCGCAGACCTGCGCGTGGTGCAGGAGCTTTTAGGGCATTCCTCTTTGCAGACCACGCAGGTTTATACCCACGTTTCCGCACAGCGGCTCAAGGACGTTTACTCTAAGGCCCATCCACGGGCTTAAGCCGGATCACCGGGGCGTCGAGAAGCGAAAGCGGATCGATATACGTCTTTTCCGGGCCGTCGATAAGCGCGCCCCAGTGCAGGCCAGGCTTGCCGTCCACCGGTGGCGCTAACCTGCCAATGATTTGGCCCTCGCGGACCTTATCGCCCTTGGCCACATGCCCGAATACAGGCTGATAGGTCGTGCGCACGCCATCGGCATGTGCGATGGAAACTACGGGTTTGCCCGCCACCTTGCCAACAAAATAGACCTCGCCGTCGCCAGCAGCGCGAACGTCAGAGCCAATCGAAAGCGCCAGGTCCACACCCCGGTGACCAGCGCTCCACTTCTGAGCCGGTGGATCAAAACCTTCCAAAACCCGCGTTGCCATGGCAGCGCCCGTGGTGGGATCGACATATGCCCACGCGGTCGGCGTGTTGGGCGCGCCGGGAGCACAGGGAAGAATGACCAGTTGAAAGGCGCCGAGGCACAGAGCCAGCCAGCAGACATTTGGCTTCGTGCGTATCCAAGAAAAGTTCTTTGCGTTGAGTTTCATAGACCTAGTCTTTGCAATGGGGCAGTGGTGGCGAAAGAGTTGATTAATGCGCTGTGAACAAACTGGGGTTAGTGGGGTGCATGTGAGCGATGTGGTGCCGTTTGGGGCCGCGTCAGCGAAAAATTGTGGAAAAGCGCCACTCGTTTTGGACTAGTGCGCAGGATGCGGCTAGAATTTGCCCCAGCAGTGTGTCTGGCATGTTTAAAAGCATTTCGATGCGCTGACTACGCGCGGCGAAGTCGTTGCTTCCTGGGTTAAGGAAGAAACAGCCCTGTGTTGACGCGGTCCCCACATGAAGTGGGGTGTTGACCAGAGCCTTCGTTGCTAGGGTGCGGAATAAAACACCGCACATTTTCTTGCAAAACCGAAATAACAACAGAAAGCGAGCGAATCATGGCAGTTGTAACCATGCGCGAGCTCCTCGACGCTGGTGTGCACTTCGGCCACCAGACCCGTCGTTGGAACCCAAAGATGAAGCGTTTCATCTTCACCGACCGTAACGGCATCTACATCATCGATCTTCAGCAGACCCTGACCTACATCGATGAGGCTTTCGAGTTCGTCAAGGAGACCGTTGCCCACGGCGGCACCATCCTCTTCGTCGGCACCAAGAAGCAGGCTCAGGAAGCAGTTGCTGAGGAAGCAACTCGCGTTGGCATGCCTTACGTCAACCACCGTTGGCTGGGCGGCATGCTCACCAACTTCCAGACCGTTTCCAAGCGTCTGAAGCGCATGAAGGAGCTTCAGGCAATGGACGCAGCTGAGGACGGCTACAAGGGCCGCACCAAGAAGGAAGTTCTCATGCTGACGCGCGAGCGCGTCAAGCTGGAGCGCGTTCTCGGTGGCATCTCCGAGATGACCAAGGCGCCTTCCGCACTGTGGATTGTTGACACCAACAAGGAGCACATCGCGGTTAAGGAAGCTCAGAAGCTGAACATCCCAGTTGTTGCCATCCTGGACACCAACTGCGATCCGGATGACGTTGACTTCCCGATCCCAGGCAACGACGACGCAATCCGCGCTACCAAACTGCTGTCCGGCATCATCGCCACCGCAGTTGAAGAGGGCAAGAAGGCCCGCGAGGAGCGCCAGCTGGCTGCAGCTAAGGAAGCTGCCGGCGACTCCGCTGAGAAGGAAGCTCGCGACGCAGCAGAGGCTGCTGCTGCTTCCGACCCAGCATCTGCTGAGTCCGCAGAGTAAAAGACTTTAGGCTAAGCCCCCGCTACCGTTGGATTACGGCCGCGGGGGTTTATTCTTCTGTAAAAACTCACCCCCAAGGGCGGCGTAAAACGTTAGCGTCGAGTACGCTGTCACATCGAATACTGTTTGAAACCAAGGAGGATCGCCCGAACTATGGCGAACTACACTGCTGCAGACGTAAAGGCACTGCGCGAGGCTACCGGCTCCGGCATGCTTGATTGCAAGAAGGCACTCGACGAGTCCAACGGTGACTACGACAAGGCCGTAGAGTTCCTGCGCATCAAGGGCGCAAAGAACGTTTCCAAGCGCGCTGAGCGCGAGGCTACCGAGGGCCTCGTTGCTGTTTCCGGCAACACCATGGTCGAAATCAACTGCGAGACCGACTTCGTTGCAAAGAACGAGGCATTCAAGGCTTTCGCTACCAAGATCGCTGAGGCTGCTGGCGAGGCTAAGGTCAACTCCGGCGAGGAGCTGAACAACCTCGAGATCGACGGCAAGAAGGTTTCTGAGATCGTCGACGAAGAGTCCGCAAAGACCGGCGAGAAGCTGCAGGCACGCCGTGCAGTCACCCTCGAGGGCGACAACGTCGCTGTCTACCTGCACCAGCGTTCCGCTGACCTGCCGCCGGCAGTTGGCGTTCTCGTTTCCTACGAGGGCGACGCTGAGGGTGCACACGCTGTTGCTCTGCAGATTGCAGCTATGAACGCTGAGTACCTGACCCGCGAGGACGTTCCGGCTGAGGTCGTTGAGAAGGAGCGCGAGATCGCTGAGGCTACCACCCGCGAGGAGGGCAAGCCGGAGGCTGCTCTGCCGAAGATCGTGGAAGGTCGCCTGAACGGCTTCTACAAGTCCGTCGTTCTGCTTGAGCAGGCTGCACTGTCTGACTCCAAGAAGACCGTCAAGCAGGTTGCTGAGGAAGCTGGCACCACCATCAAGGGCTTCGTGCGTTACGAGGTTGGCGCCTAAGGCTTTGATCTAAAGCTGCTTGCTTTTTAGCTGCAGACTTTCTAGTGGTCCTGTCGCAATTGCGGCAGGACCATTTCGCGTTTTCTGTGCGGGTGGCATCCACCCCATTGAATATGAGCAATAGAGCTTGTATGGGTAAGATGGAACGGACTTAAAAACGCCCGCATTAAGGAGACGATGAAGGCCGTGGCTAACCCTGACACCAAGCGAACCGGATACAAGCGCGTAATGCTTAAGCTGGGCGGTGAAATGTTCGGAGGTGGCAAGGTCGGCATCGACCCAGACGTTGTAGAAAACGTCGCCCAGCAGATCGCCGAGATTGCAAAGCAGGGCACCGAGGTCGCCGTAGTCATTGGCGGCGGCAACTTCTTCCGCGGCGCCGAGCTTTCCCAGCGCGGCATGGACCGCGCCCGTTCTGACTACATGGGCATGCTGGGCACTGTCATGAACTCCCTGGCACTGCAGGACTTCCTGAAGCAGCAGGGCGTCGATTGCCGCGTGCAGACCTCCATCAACATGGCTCAGATCGCAGAGCCTTACCTGCCGCTGCGCGCAGACCGCCACCTGGAAAAGGGCCGCGTGGTTATCTTCGGCGCTGGCATGGGCATGCCGTACTTCTCCACTGACACCACCGCTGCACAGCGCGCGCTGGAAATTGGGGCAGAGGTGCTCTTCCTCGCCAAGGCTGTTGACGGCGTCTATTCCGACGACCCACGCACCAACCCTGATGCGGAGCTCTACTCCGAAATCACCCCGCGTGAGGTCATCGAGAAGGGGCTAAAGGTTGCAGACGCCACCGCGTTCAGCCTCTGCATGGATAATGACATGCCAATCCTGGTGTTCAACCTGCTGACTGAGGGCAACATCAAGCGCGCCGTCAACGGCGAGCAGATCGGCACCCTGGTTCAGTCCAAGGAAGACTAAGAAAGTACTTTAGGCCACGTCCTTCGCCCCAGAAGGCGTGCGATCCTGCTAGATTCAATCCCAGTTACTTTAAATTCGAAAAGGGGAGTTTTAACCCAATGATCGACGAGATCCAGCTCGAAGCAGAAGAGCACATGACCGCTTCGGTGGAGCACACCCGCGAGCAGCTGGTCACCATCCGTACCGGCCGCGCAAACCCGGTTATGTTCAACGGCTTGGTTGCTGAGTACTACGGTGCGCCGACCCCGATCACCCAGATGGCTACCATCTCCGTTCCGGAACCACGTATGATGCTCATCAAGCCTTATGAGCAGTCCATGATCCAAGAGATCGAAAACGCTATCCGCAACTCCGACTTGGGCGTTAACCCAACCAACGACGGCCACGTTCTGCGCGTAACCATCCCGCAGCTGACCGAGGAGCGCCGCCGCGACCTCGTCAAGCAGGCAAAAGGCAAGGGCGAAGACGGAAAGATTGCTATCCGCAACATCCGCCGCAAGGCCATGGACCAGCTGAAGAAGCTGCAGAAGGACGGCGACGCCGGCGAGGACGAAGTCGTTGCAGCCGAAAAGGAAATGGAAAAGACCACCGCGGGTTATATCGACCAGGTGGATAAGCTCGTTGCCAACAAGGAAAACGAGTTGATGGAGGTCTAAGCACCTCGAACCTGGCCGCCGGGCACTTTCAGCTCGGCGGCGCTTTTTTGTGAGTATCCCATCTTCCTGTGGAAGGAGCGCGCGTGACTAGCGAGTCGAATCGTCGTCTGCCCAAGCCGAAGAACGGCGCGGGCCGTGACCTGCCTGCGGCGGTCGGGGTAGGCGTGGGCCTTGGCGCACTCGTTGTCTTTGCCGTCTGGGCCGGTGCCTTTGCTTGGTACATGGTCGTGGCAGTAGCCGTCGCTATCGCAATGTGGGAAGTACTCACGCGCCTGCGCGAGCATTCCTTTTTTATGCCTCGCACCCTGCTCATCGTCTTGGGCCAGGCGATGCTTTGGGTCTCCTGGCCTCTGGGAGCCCCCGGCCTCGTAGCGGTCTACGTCGTCGCCGTCTTGGCACTCATGTTTGGCCGTCTCTTCCACAACGGCCGGCATCGCCCGCCGATTAACTATCTGCGCGATATGTCCGTGGGACTTTTCGTCCTGACCTGGATTCCTTTGTTTGCCACGTTTGCGGCGATGCTGTCCCGCGTGGAGACCCCGTTCGCCTCTGGCGCGGCGTCGATTGTGGCCTTCATGCTCTGTGTCGTGGCCTCTGACACCGGCGGCTACGTAGCCGGCGTGATGTTCGGCTCGCACCCCATGGCTCCTGCAGTAAGCCCCAAGAAGTCGTGGGAAGGTTTTATCGGCTCGGTCATCTTTGGCGTTGCCACCGGTGCCCTTAGCGTGAAGCTGCTGCTGCACCACGATGCATGGGTAGGCGGCCTGATGGGCTTGGGTCTGGTGTTCTGCGCCACCTTGGGCGACCTCGTGGAATCCCAATTTAAGCGCGAGCTGGGTATCAAGGACATGTCCCAGATTCTTCCCGGCCACGGCGGCTTAATGGATCGCCTCGACGGCATGCTTCCTTCCGCCATGGTGACCTGGGTGGCCGTGAACTTCTTGGCTAATTTCCACGGTTTCTAAATTTTTAGCCGAAGGCAAAACCTAAAAGACTCCTCCCTCTCTTCCGGCCACGCGTCGAGCGTGACTTAAGAAGATGCGGGAGGAGATTTTTAATGTATTAGTGTTTGGCTCGCTGGGTATTTAGCGGTTGCGTGCCTTGGCCTGCTTGCGCACCTGGCGGCGCAGCTCGAACATGCGCCACATGCCAACCAGTGCCATGATCAGTGCGCCGGCGATGGCGAAGATGAGGTAGGCGATGCCAGCCGGGAATTCGCCCGACCAGTTCAGGAAGTTCATCGGCACCTTCTGCTGGTTCTGCAGGATAAAGACGATGAGGACGATGAGCAGCAGGAATCCCACGATCAGTGCGGCCCAGGTGGAAGCTGCGAAAGATCCTTTGACCTTCGTGTCCTCTTGCTGGGAGTAAGTGGACTCAACTTCGGTGTGCGTGCCAGTGGTGTTATCAGCGGTGGTCTCTGGCGCGTAGGCGGTCTCGTCTGCGGGGAATTCGTTTTGTGTCATATGTCTATTTAATCCTGCGAGCTGTCGATTGTGCCACTTCGCCTCGGTTTCAATTGGGTAAAAGTGCCGAAAACGTGGAAAAATGGGCGGAACCATGGCTGAAGCATTGAAACTTAATTTCTCCGCCCCTCGGCGCGGTTTGCCGCCGAAGCACTTCGCGGATCTGTCCCACGACGAGCGCATTGACGTCCTCGCGGAAATTGGCCTGCCTAAGTTCCGCGCGAACCAGCTGGCAAAGCACTACTACGTACACCGCACCGCGGATGTCTCCGAGATGACGGACATCCCGGCCGGCAAGCGTGAGGAAGTCCAGGAGCGTCTCTTCCCAACGCTGATGACTCCCATCCGCCAGACCTCCACGGATGACGGGGAGACCACCAAGTCCCTGTGGCGCCTGCACGATGGCACCATGCTCGAGTCTGTGCTCATGCGCTACCCGGGCCGCGCCACCTTGTGTATTTCTTCCCAGGCCGGCTGCGGCATGGCGTGCCCGTTCTGCGCTACCGGTCAGGGCGGCCTCGACCGCAACCTGTCCACCGCAGAGATCGTGGAGCAGTTCCGCCACGCCGCCAAGCTCATGGAGGAAGAAGGCGGCCGCCTGTCCAACGTGGTGTTCATGGGTATGGGCGAGCCGCTGGCCAACTACAAGCGCGTGGTCCACGCCGTGCGCCAGATAACCGGCCAGGTCTTGACGGGCTTTGGCCTTTCCCAGCGCAACGTGACGGTTTCCACCGTGGGACTTGCTCCAGCTATCCGCAAGCTTGCCGACGAAGACCTCTCCTGCACCCTGGCAGTCTCCCTGCACACTCCAGACGATGAGCTGCGTGATTCCCTGGTTCCGGTCAACAACCGCTGGCCGGTCGAGGAGGTCCTCGACGCCGCTCGTTACTACGCTGACAAGTCCGGCCGTCGCGTCTCCATCGAGTATGCGCTCATCCGTGACAAGAATGATCAGGACTTCCGCGCCGACATGCTGGGGCAGAAGCTGCACCGCGCGCTCGGCTCCAAGGTGCACGTCAACGTCATCCCGCTGAACCCAACCCCGGGCTCTGAGTGGGACGCCGCACCGAGGGACCGCCAGGACGAGTTCGTCCGCCGTGTCATCGCTCAAGGCGTGCCGTGCACCGTCCGCGATACCAAGGGCGATGAAATCGCCGCCGCCTGCGGCCAGCTCGCTGCCGACGAGCGCGAGTCCGCCTAAAGCTCGGCCAATCCACCCGAGCCATTCACGCCGCCCAACCCATTTACGCCGCCCAATCCATTTACGCCGCCCCAAGCTCGCCTTGGGCGGCGCTTCAGCTAAAGAGCGCATAAAAATCTCCCCGTCACCCAACAACAAGGTGGGTGGCGGGGAGTATTTCGCGTATGCGCTTAGTGCATTGCCTTGCGGGCTGCACGAGCGGTGCCGCGCTCGACGCGCAGGTGGGAAACGCGAGCTGGGTCGATGTTCAGGGCGCGCAGCTCTGCGTCGTTAAGCTCAGCGTAGGAGCCGGAAACCGTCTTCTGGTCATATACCCAGTCCGGCTCAACGTGGCCAACCGGCTGGTTGCGAGCGGTGACGGTGCGCACCTGGGAGAGGTTCGGGCGCAGGGCGAAGATGATAAGGCCCAGAGCAAGAACGACGGCAAGAGCGATGAGCCAGACGGTCTCAACGTGGCCCTTGTGGTTACCGAAGTTGTAGGCCAGCAGGAAGAGTACAGAAATCCAGCCAGCGATCTGAACGCCAGAGCGGCTGATGCGGGACCAACCAAAACCTGCGGACGGGACGTCCTCAGTGGAAACGCCGTCGAAAACCTGCGGTGCCGGCTTGTGGGAAGACACTTGCTCTCCTTTGCGTGTACATGGCGCACTCTGCGCGCGCACATGAAATGCCATTTATTCTGTGTAGTAGTTTAAATCATCCTCGCCGCGTTAGCGAAGAAACACCCCCGGCAATTTCGCTCACCCTATTTTGGCCGCGGCTCGCTAGGGTTGGAGAGGTGAGTACACAGCGCATTCTTATTCTCGGGTCCACGGGCTCCATCGGCACCCAGGCACTGGAAGTTATCGCCGATAACCCGGATAAATTCCAAGTAGTCGGCATCGCCGCGGGCGGTTCCAACCCGCAATTAGTGATAGAGCAGGCCCGTGCTCTCAATCTTTCGTTTGACCACGTGGCGGTGGCGAGTGAGCAGGCTGCACGCGAAGTCTCAGCAGCCTTGGGAGGCCCGGTGCGCACGGGCGCGGATGCCGCTGAGCAGTTGGTGCGCGAAGTCGAAGCAGACAAGGTGCTCAACGCCTTGGTGGGCTCGATGGGCCTGCGCTCTACCATCGCCACGCTGGAGCAGGGGGCGTTTCTCGCCCTGGCCAATAAAGAATCTCTGGTGGCCGGCGGCCATATTGTCACCCGCATGGCAAAACCGGGCCAGATCATCCCGGTCGATTCCGAGCATTCCGCCATGGCGCAGTGCCTGCGCTCCGGCGCGGAAGGGGAGCTGGATAAACTCGTGTTGACGGCGTCGGGTGGCCCTTTCCGCGGCCGCACGCGTGAGGAGATGTGGGACGTGACCCCGCAGCAAGCGGCGCAGCACCCCACGTGGTCCATGGGGCAGATGAATACGCTTAATTCCGCGACCTTAATTAATAAAGGCTTGGAGCTTATCGAGGCCACCTTGCTCTTCGACATTGCCCCCGAGCGCATCGACGTTACGGTGCACCCGCAGTCCATCATTCATTCCATGGCTACCTTCAAGGATGGCTGCACCATTGCCCAGGCTTCGCCACCTTCGATGAAGCTGCCGATTTCCCTGGCGCTGGATTGGCCGCATCGCGTGCCCGGTGCGCAGCCGGCGCTCGATTTTTCCAAGGCGCACGATTGGCACTTTGAGCCGCTTGACGACGCCGCGTTCCCCGCCGTTTCCCTTGCCCGCGCCGCGGCGGAGGCGGGTGGCACGCATCCGGCGGTCTACAACGCCGCGAACGAGGAGGCTGCGGCGGCTTTCTTGGCAGGCCGCATCCACTTCCCAGAGATCGTCGACGTGGTTGACAAGGTCGTGGGGGAGGCCTCCCAGTTCGCTGGTGTACCCTCATCCGTCGAGGATGTAATCGCCGTTGAGGGCGAGGCCCGCCGGCGCGCAAACGCGCTGGTGGACACTTTGGCTAACTAGAAAGCTTTCACCACTATGGCAAATATCCTGGGCATCGTCTTATTCGCCCTGGGAATCGGTATCACCGTTGCTTTGCACGAGGCTGGACACATGTTCAGCGCTCGTGCTTTCGGCATGCGCGTGCGCCGTTTCTACATCGGCTTTGGCCCCAAGATCGCGGGCTTTACTCGCGGGCACACCGAGTACGGCCTAGCGGCCTTCCCGGTGGGCGGTTTCTGCGACATCGCGGGCATGACGGAACAAGATGACTTCCT
Organism: Corynebacterium sp. HMSC06D04; assembly: GCF_001807315.1. Lineage (NCBI taxonomy): Bacteria > Bacillati > Actinomycetota > Actinomycetes > Mycobacteriales > Corynebacteriaceae > Corynebacterium > Corynebacterium sp. HMSC06D04. Next base: position 103,597 of record NZ_KV788559.1, on the reverse strand, counting down.
CACGGAGGAGGAAGAGCCGCATGCGATGTACAAAAAGCCGGCATGGCAGCGCGTCATCGTGTTGGCTGGCGGCATCACGGTCAACCTCTTTTTGGGTTTTGTCATCTTGCTGCTCATCGCCATGACGGCGGGCATTCCGAACCCGGATGCAGACGTGCGCCCACGAGTGGGCGAGGTGGTTTGCTCAGCAGATCAGAACCAGCAGGGCGAGTTTGCGGACTGCCAGGGCGAGGGGCCTGCGGGCAAGGCTGGAGTGAAGGTCGGCGACATCGTCGTGGCCTTGGACGGCAAGCCTTTGCAAAGCTTTGCGCAGCTGCGCGAGGAGGTCTTCCCGCGCCCGGGGGAGAAGGTGCAACTCGAGGTCGAGCGCGATGGCCAGCACAAGACGCTGGAGATCACTCTGGATTCGGTCAAGCGTTTGAATCAGGAGGGCGCGCTTGTCGACGCCGGCTCCATCGGCCTGGTCAACCAGCCGGTAGATACCACGGAAAAGCATGACTTTATCGGCGCCTTCCCGGCCACGGCGCGTTATGCGGGCTATGTCTTAGACGCGACTGTCGACGGCATCATTCAGTTCCCGGCCAAGGTACCTGGGGTAGTGGCCTCCATCTTTGGTCACGAGCGCGATGTCAACGGTCCGATGTCCGTGGTTGGCGCTTCCCGCGTGGGCGGCGAGCTGGTCGAGCGTAGTCTGTGGTCGACCTTCTTCATGATGCTGGCGACGCTGAACTTCTTCCTGGCTTTGTTCAACCTCATTCCGCTGCCGCCTTTTGATGGCGGTCACATTGCGGTCATCATTTATGAAAAGATTCGCGACGCCATCCGCCGCCTGCTTGGCAAGGAGCCGAAGGGTCCGGCCGATTACACAGCCTTGATGCCTATTACTTATGCCATCGCGGCCGTGCTGATGGTGGTTGGTGCGCTCATCATCGTCGCCGATGTGGTCAACCCGATCCGCCTCTTCGGCTAAGCCTCTTTGGCTTAGCGCTATTGCTCGTCCCAGGCGCAGGGCGGGCACGAGGCTAGGCACTTAGCGGTGCTAAAGTGGTGACGTTAAATCCCCATTTAAATTCCATGCTTGGTTAAGGAGCATTCATGTCGACCCCAATCGGTCTTGGTATCCCAGACGGCCCACCTCCTACCTTGGCTCCACGACGCAAAACGCGTCAGCTTTTTGTAGGCCCTGTTGGCGTTGGTTCCGAGCACCCGATTTCGGTGCAGTCCATGACCACCACCAAGACCCACGACGTTAACGCCACGCTGCAGCAGATTGCGCAGCTGACCGCCACCGGTTGTGACATCGTGCGCGTTGCTTGCCCGAAGCCAGTCGACGCCGAGGCGCTGCCTGCGATTGCGAAGAAGTCGCCGATCCCGGTCATCGCGGATATCCACTTCCAGCCGAAGTACATCTTCCAGGCCATCGATGCCGGCTGCGCGGCTATCCGCGTGAACCCGGGTAACATCAAGGAGTTCGACGGCCGTGTCAAGGAAGTTGCAAAGGCAGCCGGTGACGCTGGCATCCCGATCCGCATCGGCGTCAACGGCGGTTCCCTGGATAAGCGCCTGCTCGAAAAGTACGGCAAGGCCACCCCGGAGGCCCTCGTCGAGTCCGCTATCTGGGAGGCTGGCCTCTTTGAGGAGCACGGCTTCGGCGACATCGCAATTTCCGTGAAGCACTCTGACCCAGTCCTGATGGTTGAGGCTTATCGCCAGCTGGCTGCGAAGACCGATTACCCGCTGCACCTCGGCGTTACTGAGGCGGGCCCGAAGTTCATGGGCACCATCAAGTCCTCCGTGGCTTTCGGCGCCCTGCTTTCTGAGGGCATTGGCGATACCATCCGCGTTTCGCTTTCTGCCGATCCGGTTGAGGAAATCAAGGTTGGTGACCAGATTCTGCAGTCGTTAAACCTGCGTCCACGCAAGCTGGAGATCGTCTCCTGCCCGTCCTGTGGCCGTGCCCAGGTGGACGTTTATAAGCTCGCCGAGGAAGTTACCGCCGGTCTCGAGGGCATGGAGTTCCCGCTGCGTGTGGCTGTTATGGGTTGTGTTGTTAACGGCCCAGGTGAGGCGCGCGATGCTGACTTGGGTGTTGCTTCCGGCAACGGCAAGGGCCAGATCTTTGTCAAGGGCGAGGTCATCAAGACTGTCCCTGAGTCCCAGATTGTGGAAACCCTCATCGAGGAAGCAATGCGCATTGCTGACGAGGAAGGCTTGGAGGCCGTCGAGGGTGCCAAGGCTGAGGTCCGCGTAACCCGCTAGACCCCACAGAAAACTCAGCACAAAACACGATAAAAATTGTCCGCTTCCCGCTTCGGTGTGGGGCGGACTTTTTGTCCCTTTCGGCTGCTAGTATGCCGAAACATGAGAAAGATGGTGGCGCTGCTATGTGCGGCTTCGTTTGGGGCTAGCTCGCTGGTGGCGTGCACGCCGAAACCTGTTTCGGCGGAGCCTATTGCGGAAAAATTCATCGCGGACATGGAAGCCCGCAACAACGATGAGCTGGCAACGCTGGTGGATAATCCGGACGCCACCACGTCTACGCTGGATGCCACCTACTCGGGCCTGCAGGCAGAAGGTCTTGATATTGAGCTTGGTGATGTAACCCAGGATGACTCGCACGCCACGGCCAAGTACAAGGTGACGTGGGATCTGCCCAAGGACCGCACCTTGAGCTACGACACCGAGATGACCTTGACCAAGAAGGACAAGGACTGGCAGGTGCGCTGGCAGCCGAGCCTGGTTCACCCGAACTTGGGAGCGCATCAGCACTTGGAGTTGCGCGCCATTGACGCCAAGCGTGCGAGCGTGGTTTCCTCCGACGGCGTGGAGCTACTATCGCCGGGCCTGCAGTACCGCGTGGTGGTGGACAAGGAAAAGGCGGGGGATATGCGCCCGCTGGCTGCCAAGATTTCAAGCGCGTTGAACCAGGCGCATGCCCAGGACGATTCCGTGCCGGAGAAGGACGCGGGGGAGTTAGCTAAGGAGCTGGAGGGCTCTGAGGGCAATAGCTACTCGGTGACGATGCTCAATGAGGCCCAGGCGGAGCAGGTGCGCCCGCAGTTGGAGCACATCGAAGGCGTGCGTTTGAACGAGGAGCCTGCGATGGTGACGAGGGAGACGGGCCTGGCCCCGGATATCCTGGCGCGCGTGCGCTCGATTGTTTCGGATGAGGTCGAGGGCAATTCTGGTTGGTCTATTTCGGTGGTCAATGAAAACGGTGCCGCGCTTAGCGACGTCGAGCTGCATCAACCCGAGGAATCTCCCTCCATTCGCGTTGGCTTGGACTACAATGTGCAGCGCGCGGCCCAGGAAGCGGTGAACATGCGCGCTGACTCCGAGGCGATGCTCGTTGCCATCCGCCCCTCCAATGGTGAGATCCTTGCCGTTGCGCAGACTGAACAGGCAGATAAGAAGGGCGATATCGCGCTGCAGGGTCAGTTCCCGCCGGGTTCGGTGTTCAAGATCATCACGGCCTCGGCCGCGGTGGATAAGCAGGGCGCTACGGCGGATACCATCGTCCCGTGCCCGGGCACGATGGATCTGTTTGGCCGCACCGTCACCAACTACAACGGCTTTTCGCTGGGCAGCGTGCCGATGCGCCAGGCTTTTGCACAGTCTTGTAACACCACCTTCGCTGAGGTCTCGACCAACTTGAAGGAAGGCGAGCTGGCGAAGACAGGCAAGGAGTTCGGCCTGGGCATTGATTACGACATCCCGGGGCTGACCACTATCACGGGCTCCATTCCAGAGGGCAAGACTCCGTTGGAGCGCACCGAAGCAGGATATGGCCAGGGCGCGGACTTGGCTAGCCCGTTCGGCATGGCTTTGGTTTCTGCAACGGTGGCGGCCGGCAAGACGCCGATGCCGACTCTGCTGTCGAATCACAAAACGAAGGCGTCTGAGGACGCCCCGGCACCTGATCCGCACGTGCTGGAAAACGTCCGCGACATGATGCGAGCGGTGGTTACCGGCGGTACTGCATCGGGTATGCAGGCCGGCGGCACCATTTACGGCAAGACCGGTGAGGCTGAGATCAATGATGGCTCACACGCCTGGTTCACGGGCTACCGCGAAGATGACATCGCCTTCGCCACGCTCGTTGTCTTGGGCGGTGGTTCCGATACCTCGGTCAACATCACCGACAACTTCCTGCAGAAGCTCGACGCTTACCGCGCCGAGGGCAACGGTTCGGCGCCCGCGCCACAAGAAGGCGAATAGAACGCACAAAACCCAGCTCTAGCCGCAGCACTTAACCTGGTTAGCCGCGGGGTGGGGAACAGGACTAACATGGTCAAACATGAGTAATCGCGCAAAATTGACCCCTCAGAAGCCCACCCCGATCCGTACCGTTCCGGATTCCATTGAGCGCCCGGAATACGTCTGGAAGGAAACCGTCCAGGAAGCGATGGGTGAGCCTTTCGTTCAGACCCCTGAGACCATTGAGGCCATGCGCGAGGCATCCAAGATTGCCGCTAACGCCCTGCAGGAGGCCGGCAAGGCTGTCGCTCCTGGCGTTACGACTGATGAGCTGGACCGCATCGCGCATGAGTACATGCTGGATCACGGTGCATACCCTTCGACGCTGGGGTACATGGGCTTCCCGAAGTCTTGCTGCATCTCGCTGAACGAGATCATCTGCCACGGGATCCCGGATAGCACCGTGATTGAGGATGGCGACATCGTCAACATCGACGTCACCGCATTCAAGAATGGTGTCCACGGCGATACCAACGCTACCTTCCTCGCTGGAAACGTTTCTGAGGAGCACAAGCTCCTTGTTGAACGCACCCACGAGGCAATGATGCGCGGCATTAAGGCGGCAAAGCCAGGCCGTGAGGTTAACGTCATCGGCCGCGTTATCGAGTCTTACGCCAACCGCTTTGGCTACAACGTTGTCCGTGACTTCACCGGCCACGGCGTTGGCCCTACCTTCCACAACGGCCTCGTGGTTCTGCACTACGATTCCACCACGTACCGTGACATCCTCGAGCCAGGCATGACCCTTACCATCGAGCCGATGATCAACCTCGGTTCCCTTGATTACGAAATCTGGGACAATGACTGGACCGTGCAGAACGTTGACGGCAAGTTCACCGCACAGTTCGAGCACACCCTCGTCATCACCAACGACGGCGCCGAAATCCTCACGCTGCCAGACGAGGACTAACCGAAGCTAGAAACCTAAGCCAACACAATATAGTGGCGCCCTCCATCTTGGAAGGCGCCACTTTTTCTATCTGACCCGTCTCAATACTGGGCCCAGATACGCGAAAAGCGCTCCGTCCCCAAAAGGGGAGGAGCGCCAGCGCTTTGAAAGTCCTAGAACCTTCTACCGTGAATTAGCGGCGGAAGATTGGGTCCAGGATGTGCTGCGGCAGAATGCCGGTGTAGACAGCCTGGTTGTAAGCAGCGATCAGGCCACCGATAGCAGCAACGATGCCAGCAGCGATGGTGCCATCGCGCCAAACGAGGGACCAGGGTGCGTCGTTGTTCTCGTCATTGGTCTCCTTGCCAAGAAGATCGGTGCCGACAACCTCTTCATCAGCCTTCAGCCAGTCACCGAGCTTGGAGGAACCAGAGAAAGAGGAGGTCTGGGACTGGGTGTCAGGCTCTGCTGCGGACGCAGCGGAAACGCCGCCGAAAGCGACGGTGGTAGCAGTTGCGAGTGCAACAGCAGCGGTACGGAAGTTACGCATTATTTTGCCTTTCGGAATTCTTGATAGTGCTGATTAGCGAGCGAACGGGCCGTGAACGATGAAGTTGTAAACAGGGCCGATGACGCCGCCAACGAGAGCGCCGATGCCGCCAACGATGGTTGCAGCGTAGAGAGCCTTAGCCCATGCCGGAACTGCGGAGAAGTCCTTGGAGGAACCAAAGATGTCGCGGCCATTGGTGGCCTGATCGTTCTCGAGATCGATCTTGGAAGACAGGGAGCCTTCGCCCTTGGTCTCGCCTTCGGAGTTTGCCAGGTCGTTGGAAGAACCAGCGAAGATTCCGTCGTAGGAGGAACCGTCAGCGGTCTCAGCAGCGGAAGCAACGGTGGTGCCGCCGAATGCTACAGCGATTGCGGTTGCGCCGGCGAGGGCTGCATTGCGGATACGCATATCAAAAATCCTTAAATGTCGTACTTGCAAGGCTTTCGATGGAAAACCTAAGTGTTTTGTGGAAACTACTCCCGAAATTGCTTTCAGAGGATTTCCAGAAACACGCGGTCGCCGGTTTAATATCGGCTCGAGCCGGTGTCCTCAATCAAGGTAGCCCATATGTACTTAAATTGCACGTCACGTTTGTAATTTGATTTAGAAATTTTTCGGGGCTGCCCTCGAAACCGGTCGGATTTGCAACGATGGATTTCGGGATGGTCCCCGCGCTCAAGTGGGCAAACTCTTCTACTGAGGTTTCCTGTGGGGGGTAATTGTGATGTTAGTCACGTAACACAGTCGTTTGCCAGTTTAATCCAAGGACTGCGTTTTCCACGAGCTCCGGCAGAGCTGGATGGATCCAGTATTGCTTCCGAGCAAATGTGCGCATGTCAACGTCGTAAACCATGGCGGTGATGAGTTGCTGGATAAGAGTCGATGCTTGGGGTCCCATTAGGTGTGCGCCTAGTAGGCGGCCCGTTTCTTTGCAAGCGATTAGCTTACAAATTCCTGAATTGTCTTCCATGGCCCATCCATAGGCAACATCACCGTAGTTCTGAACCTTAACGGTAATGTTGTACCCCTGTTCGAGGGCTGCTTCCTCCGTTAGACCAACGCTGGCGATCTGCGGATGGGTGAAAACAGCCGCCGGGACGTGCTCATGCGGCATAGCCTGAAGCTCCTCAGGGTGAAGGAGGTTGTGCTGCACCGCGCGCATCTCTGCATTCGCAACGTGCTTGAGCATGTAGGGAGACGAGACGTCGCCAAGCGCCCAAACGCCCTCCACGGAGGTGCGGCCAAACTCGTCGACCTTGATGCGTCCATCCTCACGGACCTCAATGCCTGCCTTGTCCAAGTCCATCAAGTCGCCGTTTGGTTTGCGGCCCGTTGCCACCAAGATTGCCTCGGCCTCAACTGTGGAACCATCCTCCAACGTCAGCGCTACACCTTCCGCAGTCTCCTCCAGTCTCTGGGCATTCGCGATGCGGACATCGAAGCGCTCACGGGCGAGCTTGTTGAAGCGCTCCACAATGTCGTGGTCCAAGTGGCGCAGGAGCTTCTCGGAACGGTTGACCACCGTGACCTTCGTGCCAAGACCATCGAAGACGTGCGCAAACTCCATGGCAATGTAGCCGCCGCCCACGATAATCAGGCTCTCCGGCTGCTTAGGCATGCGCATGATGTTTTCGTTCGTATAGAACTTCACGCCGGAATCCTTGTATACCGCAGGAATAGATGGGCGAGAGCCCGCCGCAATGACAATTTGCTCGCCAGTAATGACTTCATCGCCCACCGCAATTGCCTTGGGGCCCACGAACGTGGCGTGCTTGTCAAAGACCGTAATATTCGGAGTCTCATCGCCGCGCCGGTAAGCCTCGCCGCCCTCGGCAATCTTGTCGATGCGGTTGACGAAGACGCGCTCAATAATGGATTCCCAGTCCACATTATTTACCTGCGCATCAATTCCCAGGCGCTTTCCCTCTTTCGCTGCGTGCGCCAAGTCGGCTGCGTAGACGTACATCTTCGTCGGAATGCAACCCACGTTCAAACAAGTGCCGCCAAAGGTTCCTTCCTCGACGATTGCGATCTTCTTATCCTCGAAATCCTCCGAAGGGATCGAGTTACCGGAACCGGTACCGATAATGATCAGATCGAAGTGTTCAGCGTCCGGGAAAGTGGAATCTTGCGAAGCCATTTTTCTCCTTATTATTTAGGAAACGTTTTAGGGTGCGTTTATTCAGTTTGTTTTAGCTAGGGCTCAAGTATGCCCGGCAACCATTCATCGACTACGTGGAAGGCCTCGTTGCGGATCGGCTCCCGAGACAAGAACACGTCATGGCGCGCGCCCTCAATCGGGTGCAACGTGTAGTGCGTGCCCAGTTCCTTGGCCCAGCGCTGCGTTTGCTTGACATCAATTACCGCGTCCACGTAGTTGATTTCCTCCGAATACGGTGCGGTGAAATTCGACTTGGTGGACGTCAGTGTCAGGATTGGCACACCGACATCGATGCGGCCGGAGTGGATGGCGTCGAATGCCTTAAACACCGCGCGGATCCATCCCATATATTTCTTATGGCCCGCCAGGGGCTTCTTCTCAAGGTCATAGTTCCACTCGCCATAGCGGCTGGAATGGATGGAATCACCGAATGCTGTGAGATTGCCGCCGTAAAGCGGGAGAGTGGGGGCGAGCTTGCCTAAAGCGAAGATGGCTGGTTTGAGCGCCGTGTAAGCCGGCTTCGGCACACCCATCATGTCAAGCCATGGGCTATTGAGGATAAGCCCTGCAATGCGGTTGTGGCGCTGCTCGTCGCGACGGCGCAACTGGTCAAGCCACAGCGGAAGGATGCAACCCGCGGTGGAGTGGCCCAGGAACACGACCTTGTCCTGTGGGAGGGCGTCGAGTGCCGCGTTTAAGTCCATAAAGTAGTGGTGCATGTCCGTGGTGTAATGCCACTTCTGGTTCGGCTTCCGGGAGCGGCCGCACTTGCGAAGATCGAGGGCGTAGAACGCGTAACCCTTCTCGTGGAAGTGCTTTGCCACGTGCGCCTGGAAGAAGTAGTCGGTCATGCCGTGAACCCACACGACGGCGATCCGGTTATCTAACCCGGTGTGCTCGGCGTCTTGTCGGTACGTGGCTTCGTCGGCGTCGTTCGCGGTGCCTGTATAGCGAATCAAGGTGGCCTCGACTTCGCCTTCGCCGTCGGGGTCGGCGCCTAGGGGCAAGGCCGCGGCTTGGAAACCCGTGCCCAAAATGTCTTGTTTCCATTGCAGAGTTGACTCAGTCATATGTACAGTCTAGGCAAAGTGGGGTGATACGGACTGTGAAAAACGGACATTTTCCCGGTTGAAGAATCCCAATTTCTACATTCAGGGCGTATGGTGGTTTGGTAATGCGTGACGCGTCCCTTGTTATGTGCCGTTGTCAGCGACAAAGGATTAGGGCAGTTGCCTGGCCTTTGCGTGACCAAAGCCGCCGCGGGCTTTGTTCTCCTGATAGTGGAATGTAAAAGGTGGGCGAGAACGTAAGACACTAAAGGCTCTTGTTCACCAGCGAGAGCTTTGTCCAGGAGCAATAACTTTCAATCTGAAGAGGTAATAGCAAGGTGTCCTCCGACAAGAAGACAGCACAAGTTGTAGATGAGGTAGATGTAGCCCTCGTAGGCGCCGGTATCATGAGCGCCACCCTGGGCGCTATGCTCCGCGAGCTGGAGCCAAGCTGGACCCAGATGGTCTTCGAGCGCCTCGATGGACCTGCTCTGGAGTCCTCCTCCCCATGGAACAACGCTGGTACCGGCCACTCTGCGCTGTGCGAGCTGAACTACACCCCAGAAAAGAACGGTCGCATCGACATTTCTAAGGCTCTGGGCATTAATGAGAAGTTCCAGGTTTCTCGCCAGTTCTGGTCTCACCAGCTCAACAACGGCATCCTGACCGACCCGAAGGCATTCATCAACCCGGTCCCACACGTGTCCTTCGCACAGGGCTCCATCCAGGTTGATTACCTGAAGCGCCGCTTCGAGGCCCTCAAGGACAACCACATGTTCCCGAACATGCAGTTCTCCGACGACGACGCAGTATTCCAGGAGAAGCTGCCGCTGATGTCCGAAGGCCGCGACTTCAACTCCAAGAAGGTTGCAATTTCTTGGACCGAGGCAGGCACCGACGTAAACTTCGGTGCACTGACCAAGCAGTTCTTTACCGCTGCAAAGGCTTCCGGCACCGAGATCCGTTACGGCCACGAGGTCGTTGACATCAAGCGCGACGGCTCCACCTGGAAGGTTTACGCCAAGAACCTGCACACCGGTGACTACTCCGTGGTCCGCGCGAAGTTCGTCTTCGTTGGTGCTGGCGGATACGCACTCAATCTGCTGCGCAAAGCAGGCGTCCGCGAGGTCTCCGGCTTTGCTGGCTTCCCAGTTTCCGGCCTGTGGCTGCGTTCCAAGAACCCTGAGCTGGTCAAGCAGCACCACGCGAAGGTGTACGGCAAGGCTGCCGTCGGCGCTCCTCCGATGTCTGTTCCGCACCTTGACACCCGCGTCATCGACGGCGAAGAGGGCCTGCTGTTCGGCCCATACGGTGGCTGGTCTCCGAAGTTCCTGAAGAAGGGCTCCTACCTCGACCTCTTCAAGTCCATCCGCCCGGACAACATTCCTTCCTACCTCGGCGTTGCCGTGCAGGAGTTCGGCCTGACCAAGTACCTGGTTTCCGAGGTTCTCAAGGACTTCGACAAGCGCGTCGAGGCGCTGAAGGAATACGTTCCTTCCGCAGACCCAGCAGACTGGGAGACCGTCATCGCCGGCCAGCGCGTTCAGGTCATCAAGCCGGCCGCTGCACCGCACTTCGGCTCCCTCGAGTTCGGCACCACCCTCGTTAACAACCCAGAGGGCAACATCGCCGGCCTACTCGGCGCTTCCCCGGGCGCTTCTATTACCCCGGCCGTCATGATCGAGCTGCTTGAGCGTTGCTTCGGCGAGAACATGATCCAGTGGGGCGACAAGATCCAGGAGATGATTCCTTCCTACGGCATCAAGTTGGCCAAGGATAAGAAGCTCTACGACGAGATGTGGGACTACACTCAGAAGACCCTCAAGCTCGACGAGAAGTAAAAACTTCGCCTAAGTTCCGCAGTACGTCCGGTAGCCCTCAGGGTTGCCGGGCGTTTCGTATTTGGCGTTGGGCGCAAACGGGCGAGTAATGGCGTCCAAGAATTCTTGGAAGGCGTCAATGTCGAGCAGCGCTTCCTCCACGTTGTGCGGGCGCGGGATGATCCGCGGAACAGTACTGTTCTTCTGGCCGCCGGGCGGATTCGTCGGCTGCGTACCGTGCAGCTTCTCCCACAGCTCTAGGTTGGCCAGCGTGAAGTCCGGCTGCTTTTCTACCAGCTCGGTGAAGTACTCACTGCGGAGATTAGCGTGCTTGCTAGCGCTGACTTCAGCATCGGTGCCGATGCCAAAGCGCTTGACGAAGTCGCGCTCAAGTTGAGAAGCGAAGCGCTCGTGGTAGCTGTTGATGGTTTCTTGGGCGAAGTTGATGGCCTCGTTGGGGGAGGCGTCGAAAAGCGGCAACATGCTCTCCGCCAGACGCGCGAAGTTCCAGCCCAGGAAGTCGGGCTGGTGTCCAAAGCGGTAACGACCGCGGGTATCGATGGAGCTAAAGCAAGTATCAGGATCGTAGGTCTCCATGAAGGCGCACGGTCCGTAGTCGATGGTCTCGCCAGACAGGGTGGTGTTGTCCGTGTTCATCACGCCATGGATGAAACCTACGTGCTGCCAGGCTACGACCGTAGCAATCTGGGCGTCGAGGGCGCGGGTAAACAGCTCCTTGTAGCTCGCGCCAGGGTAATGCCGGGCGATCGTGAAATCCGCCAGCTGCTGTAGCTGGCCTGTTTGCGCCGCGTAGTGGAAAGAACCGATGCGGATGTGGCTGGCAGCTACTCGCACCAAGATGCCGGCTTCCTCCTCCACCTGGCGCTGGATGCGCCGGCCAGTAGAAAGGACCGCTAGCGAGCGCGTCGTCGGAATGCCCAGCGCGTGCATCGCCTCCGAGAACAGGTACTCGCGCAACATAGAACGGACTGTTCCGCGCCCGTCAGCCCCAGGGCGCGAGTACGGGGTAGGGCCGGTTCCCTTCGCATGGAGATCGCGCAGGCCTTCCGGAGTCTCGATTTCACCCAGTAGTAAGGCGCGGCCGTCGCCCATGCGCGGATTGAATTGGCCGAATTGGTAACCGGCATAGGCCATCGCGTGTGCCGGGCTATCCTCGCTGCGCCCGCAAAGGAAATCGATTCCAGCGGGGCTGCGCAGCCACTCTGGGTCGAGGCCCAGCTCAGTAGCTAGATCCTCGTTCAAGATGAGCAGGCGGGGCGCAGGTTGCTGCTCGCCGCGGCTTTCCCGCGCCATGCCGGGAAGGTGCTTAGCAAAGGTGTGGTGCAGTTCGAAGGGAAGTGACATGCCTAAACCTCCAAGCTTCCGCGAACTCGTACGTGGACGTTTCCACCGACCCAGACATTAGCGCCGTCGTCAGTAATATGCACCAAGCCGTTCCTGCCAAGCTGGCTGCCCTGCCGTGCGGTGTAACTAGCCGGTACCAGGCCCCGCTCGCGCATGAATTGGGCTGCCGCGCCGTTGAGAGATCCTGTGACTGGGTCTTCGAAACTAGGGGTAAATGCCCGTATCTCGTAGAGCGGTTGACCTGCTTGTTGAGGGGACTCAAGTCCCACGACACCGACCTTGATGTCGCGCGCGTTGTTGGGCTGCAGTGTGCGGACCGCGGCGGCGTCGCGAAGCTGCACCAGGCGCCAGCCGGGGCCGTTGTCAGCCCATGCGGCGTCGTAGATTTCGGCCTCATCGATGCCGAGTGCTGCGGCGGACTCGCTCAGCTCGGCCGCGCTCAATGGCCCAGATTTGTAAAGCGCGGGGGTGGCAAAGGAAAAGACTTCCCTTTCTTCCTTGATGTCTACCAGCCCAACGCCGCATTCCTGAACGAGGTCGCCTGTATGTCCAGTGAGCTCGCAGAACACCCGTGCTGTGCCCAACGTGGGGTGACCTGCGAAAGCGAATTCTTCGTGCGGCGTGAAGATACGCACCCGGTAGTCAGCGTCTGCGGTCGTAGGGCGCAACAGGAACGTCGTCTCCGAGAAGTTGATCCAGTTAGCAATGCGCTGCATCTGCTCGGTCGAAAGCTCATCCGCCCCGGCGATGACAGCTAGTGGATTGCCGCTAAAGGCCGTGGTGGCGAAGACATCGACTTCGAAGTAATCAAGGTGCATGGCCACCAGCTTACGAGCCCGCGCAAGCCGCCATGCCGCGGTCTATCCTATGGAACATGAGCGAAGCACTTTTTAGCCGCATCGAGCCAATTCAAGTAATGGCGGATGGCACCGTCAAACAGGTCAATCCCTTCTCCGGAACCGAGGTATGGACCGTTCCAGGCCGCGGGAATCGTCCGTTTGCGCATACCGCCTCTAGCTCCCAACCGCTGGCTGCCGATGCCGCGCGAAACACCTGTGCTTTTTGTTCTTCGCGCAAGCTGGAAACCCCGCCTGAGAAATCACGCATCTTAGCCTCTGGCGAGATAGTGCGTGGGGTTGCGCCAGATTCGTTGGATGCAACCCAGCCTGCTTTTAGGCGCGTACCGAACCTCTTTGAGATCGTCTCCTTCGACTACTGGAAGGCCAACTACGAGTATGAGATGGACGCGGAGACTAAAGAGAGGATGGAGGGCTACATTGCGAATCCTGTAGGCCGCGAGCACGTTCTAAACATCGTGCGGACGAAGCTCAGGGCGGCCGGTCGAGATGCGGACCTAGGGGAGCAGGAACTGCTTACACACGCCGGCTGCTTTTTCGGTGGCGGTCACGATGTCATCATTGGCGCGCGCCACTTTGTGGACGGTGCTACCGATGATTCGCAGTTGGCCTCGTCTGGCACGCTCAGCCCCGACGAGCATTTCCTCTTTACTTCGTTTACCGCAGACTCCATGCGTGACCTTTATGAGCGCAACCGCTACGCCGACTATGTGGTGGCCTTCCAGAACTGGCTGGCGCCCGCCGGGGCTTCCTTTGACCATCTGCACAAGCAGCTGGTGGCCATAGATGACCTCAGCATGTCGGCCGCGCATGAAAACGACATCCTGCGTGCACACCCCAACATGTACAACGACTGGGCCGTAGGCTACGCGGCGCAGCACAACCTGGTGATTGCAGAAAACGATTATGCGGTACTCTTTGCCGGTTTTGGCCATCGCTATCCCACACTGGAGATCTTCTCCAAGTCCGAGCACTGCGAGCCGTGGAAGCAAACGCCTGGGGAAATCCGCGGAATGTCTGACCTTATCCACGCGGCCCATGCGGCAGTTGGCCCCGATGTGGCCTGTAATGAGGAATGGCACCACAAGGCGCCATCGGTCGACCTCGCGCAGCCGTGGCGAGTGATGATCAAACTGCGCGTGTCCACGCTGGCCGGCTTTGAGGGCGGGACCAAGATTTATATCAACACCATCTCGCCGTGGGGATTGCGCGACCGCATCGTTGATTCGCTGTACCGCCTGCGCGAGCGAGGCAAGCTTGCCTCCGGGATTGCGATTGCCACCGAATGCAGCCTAGAGCGCAATAGCCTGCGCTATAACAGCTAATTTGCCGGTGTTCGGTCCTAGGAGTCAAGCACGAGCACCAATTCTGGGGCGCGCTCGCTGCCGCGGATTTCCGTCTCCCACTCGGGGAAGCTTGCGGCGGCTGCGGAAAACTCCTCGAAGGTGGTTGGAAGCACCGGCTGGCTGAGCACGTGGCGGGCGAGTAGGCCCTTGTAGTGCTTGTTGAAGTGAGAGATGACCTTGCGCGAGCCATCAGGCTGAACCGATTCCACGCGAACCGTGGCCGCCGTCTTGAGCTTGCCCAGCTGCTGGTAGGTGCCAGAGCGCATATCGACCACCAGCTCATGGGCCGCGACTTCCTCCAAGGCCTCAGTGATCGCCTTACCCCACCAAGACTTCATAGTGTTTCCACTCAGCTTCGTTCCGCCGGAGAGACGATAATGCGGAATCAGATCATCGGCGCGGACGATGCCGAACAAGGCGGAGCCGATGGCTAGGTGGGAACGAGCGGCGTCGGAAAGCGTGGCGGCATCCAGCGCGTCATAAAGCACACCCGTATACCGTTCGATGGCAGGCAGGGTAGGAGAGCTATAAATTACCTGGTTGGCCTCGGCCTCCCCGCGGAGCTTTTCCGAGAGCTTTAGCTGAATCATCGCCTCATCCACCTCGAGAGAGGCAAGCGCCTGCGCGATCTCCTGGCGCGCCGGGTTCAGCGAGGGGAAGGACAATGCTCCGAAGTCGAGCGGGGCACCGGTGCCGCCGGGGGCTTTCGTCTCAGAAGGAGGGAGGAGAATGAGCATAGCTAAATACTAGCGGGGTAGAGTGCTAGGCATGATTACTCGCCTTTCGAATCTCTTCCTTCGCACCTTGCGCGAAGATCCGGCAGATGCCGAAGTAACCAGCCACAAGCTCCTCGTTCGTGCAGGCTACGTCCGCCGCGCCGCGCCGGGCGTTTACACCTGGCTGCCACTCGGCCTGCGCACCCTGTCCAAGATTGAAGACATCGTGCGCGAGGAGATGAACGCAATCGGCGGCCAGGAGATGCTCTTCCCGGCCCTTTTGCCGCGTGAGCCGTATGAGCAGACCCAGCGCTGGACCGAGTACGGCGATAACCTCTTCCGCCTGAAGGACCGCAAGGGCGCAGACATGCTGCTCGGCCCGACGCACGAGGAGATGTTCGCCTCGGCGGTAAAAGACATGTACTCCTCTTATAAGGACTTCCCGGTTACCCTGTACCAAATCCAGACCAAGTACCGCGATGAGGAGCGTCCGCGTGCGGGCATCCTCCGCGGCCGCGAGTTTGTGATGAAGGATTCCTACTCCTTCGACATGAGCGACGAGGGCCTGGACGAGTCCTACCAGCGCCACCGCAAGGCTTACCAGAACATCTTCAACCGTCTGAAGATTGATTACGCCATCTGTAAGGCAACCTCTGGTGCCATGGGAGGTTCCGCGTCCGAGGAATTTCTGGCTGTCTCTCCGGCAGGTGAGGACACCTTCGTACGCGCCACGGAGGGCGAGTACGCGGCTAACGTTGAGGCCGTGGTTACCCCTGTGCCGGAAGAAAAGGCAATTGAAGGCCAGGCAGAGGCGAAGGTTTACCAGACGCCTGATGCTGCGACCATTGACTCTTTGGTGCAGTGGGCTAACTCTGAAGGCATCGAGGTTGAAGGCCGTGCGGTGGAAGCCGCTGACACCCTGAAGTGCATGGTTATCAAGGTGGCACAGCCTGCGGCAAGTGAGGAAGAAAAGGAATGGCAGCTAGCTGCTGTTCTGATTCCGGGCGACCGCGAGCTAGACGAAAAGCGCCTTGAGGCCTCCCTTGAGCCTGCCGAGTATGAGCTGGCTGGTGACGAAGACTTCAAGAAGAACCCATTCCTGGTTCGCGGCTACGTGGGCCCGCGTGCGCTCAACGCAAACGACGTGAAGGTTTATGCGGATCCGCGCGTGGTGAAGGGCTCTTCCTGGATCACTGGTGCTGATGAGGCTAATCACCATGTGGTGGGCTGTATTGCTGGCCGCGACTTCGAGGTTGACGAGTTCATCGAGGCCGCCGAGGTCAAGGAAGGCGATCCGGCACCGAACGGCATGGGCACCCTGACCCTGGAGCGCGGTATCGAGCTGGGCCACATCTTCCAGTTGGGCCGCAAGTACACCGAGGCATTCGATGTTCAGATCCTGGATGAGAACGGCAAGCGTGCGGTTCCGACCATGGGCTCCTACGGCATCGGTATCTCCCGCATGATGGCTGTGTTGGCCGAGCAGATGGCCGACGAGAAGGGCCTGCGTTGGCCGGTTGAAGTTGCTCCTTTCCAGGTGCACGTGGCTGTGGCGAACAAGGACGCCGCTGCGCTTGAGGCAGGGCAGAAGCTGGTCGAGGACCTAGATGCTGCTGGCATCGAGGTTCTCTTTGACGACCGTCCGAAGGTATCTCCGGGCGTGAAGTTCAAGGACGCTGAGCTGCTGGGTATGCCGTTCATCGCCATCCTTGGCCGCTCGTTTGCCGATGGCATCATCGAGCTGCGCATCCGTGGTGGCGAAACGCTTGAGGTGCCAGCTGAGCAGATCGTGGACAAGCTCTTGGAGCTCGTGCGCGGTTGAGGCGTGCCGTTAGAGTGCGCTGTTGGCGCGTGCTGTTAAGAGCGCGCTGTTAAGGCGCAGGTACCGCTGTATGTAAATAAGGCTTCCAATCTTGTGATTTGGGGGCCTTATTTGCATATATAAGTACCTGGCAGTTGGGGTCACTCCGGCCGCGCGGGTTCGCGGGGCGTTTCCGTGTGGGGTGGTGCGGTTTGTGGGGTGCGGTGCGCTTTGTGGGGTGCGGTGCGCGGGGTTGAGGTGAGCCGCTAGAGGGTGAGTACCGCTCTGTGTAAATAGGGCAGCTGTTTGCCGTGTTTTAGGCGGCCTATTTGCACACAGAAGTACGTTGATGGGGGATGCAAAGCGGTGGGTTGCTGTGGATACGCGAAGGCCCTGCCCCTTTCGGTTCGAGGGGCAGGGCCTTATGGCACGTATGAGTGTGGCTTTAGTAGCCGCCTACCGGGCCACCACAGTTTGGCCAAGCACCGGCGCCCTGGGTAGTCAGGACCTGCTCGGCAACAGCAATCTGCTGCTCTTTTGTTGCCTGGTCAGCGGTTGGGGCGTACTGCTGGCCGCCGAAGCTGCTCCAGGTCTGTGCATTGAACTGCAGGCCACCGTAGTAGCCGTTGCCCGTGTTGATCTGCCAGTTACCACCGGACTCGCATGCTGCAACCTGTTCCCATGCGGAGGCCGGGGCAGCGTTTGCGGCAGGTTGCGCCAGTGCGGCAACGCCCATTGCAGCGGCAGCGGACAGGGTTGCAAACTTCTTCTTTGAACGCATTGAGAAAGTTCTCCTTCTCTTTGTGTCATTAAAGGAACACCCACGCGGTATCTCCGGTGTGTCCATGGCCAACCAACGTAAAAGCGGTGGGAGGGCCCTCGCAATGAAATGCGTCGTAAAGTTTGCTGCTCATTGTCTGGCCGCTACTCAGTAAGCCTTAAGCGGCTGTGGGCTCGGTGGAGAAAACTCGGCGATGTAGAGTCAGGGCATGGCTATTGATTGGAAGCGTGCCCGTGCCCTTACGTTTGGCTCTGTGATGCTAAGCATGGGCACGCTGCACTTTGTGAAGAAGGAAGAATTTGAATCCATCGTGCCGCCGCGTCTGCCAGGCGGTGCGCGGTTCTATAACTATGCCTCAGGTATCTGGGAGCTGGCCACCGGTGCAGCAGTAATTAATGAGCGCACACGTTCCGTCGGCGGCTGGTCCGCAGTAGCACTGTTGCTCGCGGTATGGCCCGCCAATATGTATCACGCCCGCAAGGATTGGAATCAATCCTCCACGGGCGTAGGTAAGAAGCTCTATCACGTGCTGCGTCAGCCAGCACAGTTGCTGATTATTCGCGAGGCGTTGCAGTTTGTGCGCTAGCGCTGTTCGTAGCAGCTCGCTTTAGGTGTGTGGGCCACCAGAACTTCTCGCCGAGGATCTGGACCAAGGCCGGTACCAAGACGCTGCGCACGATGAGTGTATCGAGTAGAACACTCCGAGCGACCCGGCGGGTATCGGCCCGGGCATCCTCGCGGCCGCGGATTCTTCGTCAGCTAGCTGGGAGTCGGGGCCGCCTACCAGTACAGAGCCCTCGCTGCGGGTGCCGGCGTGCTCACCGAAGTGCTCGCGCAGCTGGGTGACCTTGTCGGCGATTTCGGTAGAGGTCCCGGCCGTTACCTGGACTGGCACGATGGCTGAGTTGCCGTCCTTGCTAGGGATGAGCGGGCCATCTAAGGTGGCGTATTTTCTGGTGAGACACCATGGCCATTGTAAAGCCCAGCCTTAAGGCGGGGCCCGAAGATTTGTTTAGGGATTCACGCTTTTCTATAAACCGTGGGATTGGGCAGCAACGGCGATGAGCCAGTTGCGCCAGGCCACGCGTTCCTCGCCCTCGGCAGTGGGGGCGGCGGCTTGTGACGCGACAGAAGACCACTCGAGGGAGTCATTCCACCCCAGGTGGTCGACGAAAGCCTGGGCGGAAGCGGCGTCGCTAGGCAGCGGCATTTCCTCAGGCGTTGGCTCGTAAGCGGGAGCCGGTTGGGGGACTTCGCCAAGCGGAGCGAGTGACTTTTGCAGCGCTGCGATGCGTTTTTCGTGCATCTCGAGGCGGTCATCGATGTTTTCTTCCATCGACGGCGCGGCGTAGGAGCGGGCGAAGTCCAGGCCGTAGACCTGCTCGTATTCCCATTCCAGAAGCTCTCGGGCGCGGGCGGCTTCGCTGGGATCAAGCTCCGGGGACTCCGGCAGCTGGGAAGGCTCCCACGCGTCCAAGATGATGGCCTGGTTGGTCACCAGCGCGCGGGACTCCGCGCTGACCTCGCTCAGGGCGTCGCGGGTATGCACCGCGGCTTGGTCCATGACTTCGATGACATCAATATTTTCTGCGGCCGGCTCTTGGTCGGCGGCCTGCGGGTCGCGCTGGACCTCGCAGGAGCGCGGGGCAGCGCCTTTCTCGTTGCGGCCGCAAAGCCGCTCGACCTCGGCATAAAGGGCGTCGGCCTGCTCGGAGCGCAACTGCGAAGCGTGGGGATCGACCGCAGCGAGCTGCTGCGCGTCCGCGTCGGCGCTGCGGCCTAAGCCCACGAGTGCCTCATCGGGACGGGGGCCAAAGTAGTCGACGATGGAGTCGACGGCTTGGCATCCGCTCAGCGCGGGCGCGAGTGTGCCAAGGGCGGTAAGCGTTGCGATGGGGGCTAGGGCACGGCGGTTCACGCAAAAGACCTTACACGTAACAGTTAGGCTAGAGCGCATGGCTTTTCCAGATGCAGAACAATTAACTGAACTACTCCAACCATTGCTGGAGCCCCGCGGACTCGACGTGGAGGACGTAAAGACCACCAAGGCGGGAAAGAAATCCCAGGTCATCATCCGCATCGATGGTGATACGCGCCCGAGCTCCGATGTCCTGGAAGAAGTCTCCAATCAGATCTCCCAATTCTTCGATGCCAAGGAAGAATCAGGCGAGTTGAACTTTGGCGCAGGCTACACCCTGGAGGTCTCTACCCCGGGCGTCGATCTGCCATTTACCGCCCCGCGCCACTGGCGCCGCAACCGTGGCCGCCTCGTCGCATTTGAAACCACTCCGGGCCAGACCGAAGTGGCTCGTATTGGTGCGCTTTCCGCGGATGAGGCTGCGGTAGCGCTTATCACTACGGTGAAGAAGGACGTCCAATTCCGCATCGAGCGATTGGAAAATATCCACCGCGCGGTGGTAGAAATTGAATTTGCTAAACCTTCTGCGGACGAGCAGGAGGCAGCGCAGCAGACGTTTGAATACGCCGAGCAGAACTCGGCAACCCGAGAGGATGAAAAGTGAATATTGATCTAGAGGCACTCCGTACGATCCAGAACGAGCGCGGCGTCCACGTCAAGGACCTGCTCGAAGCGATCGCGAGTGCCTTGTTGTATTCGTACCTGGATTATCGCAAGCAGTCGGCAGAAACCAAGGCGGAGGGCACCAAGTCCCGCGTAGACATAGACGCCGACACCGGTGCAGTTTCCGTCATCGTCACGGAGACCGACCTGGAAACTGGCGAGACTTTGAGCGAATACGACGATACGCCAGAAAACTTTGGTCGCTTCGGTGCGCAGGCAGTGCGCGAGGCCATCATCCGCAAGCTGCGCGAGGCAGAAGCCGAGCAAACCTATGAGTCCTATTCGGAACTGACTGGGCGCGTCGTATCCGGCGTCGTCCAGCGCGATGTGCGCGCCAACGAGCGCGGCGTCGTTGTGGTCCAGCTCGGTACTGAACTGGATTCCCAGGACGCTATCTTGCTGCCCGCTGAGCAGCTGCCGGGTGAGAAACTCGAGCACGGTGACCGTATCAAGGCATATGTTGTGGGAGTTACCCGCAACGGCGCGCAGGTGCAGATCACCCTTTCGCGCACCCACCCGGAGCTGGTGCGCGGCCTGTTCGAGCTGGAAGTCCCTGAGGTGGGCGACGGCACCGTTGAGCTGGTGGCCATCGCGCGTGAGGCCGGACACCGCTCCAAGGTGGCAGTGGTGGGCCACGCCAAGGGGCTTAACGCCAAGGGTGCCTGCATTGGTCCACGCGGCCAGCGCGTCAACAACATCATGCGTGAGCTCGGCGGCGAGAAGATCGACATCATCGACTACAGCGAGGACCCAAGCGTCTACGTGGGCAACTCCCTGGCGCCGTCTAAGGTTGTCCGCGTTGAGGTCATCGACCACGAAGCACAGGTTGCGCGCGTGACCGTTCCGGATTACCAGTTGTCTTTGGCAATTGGTAAGGAAGGCCAGAACGCCCGCCTGGCGGCGCGTCTTACCGGGTGGAAGATCGACATCCACTCCGATGCAAAATCCAACTAGTAGTCGAGCTGCACTGGGATAAAGGTACTAATTAAGGTTCTGCCAGGTTTTCGCGTAAGCTAGATAACGGCCCACATGCAGAAAAGCTGTGGCGTTTTTCAGGTAAGCGCGAAAACGTAAGGGAGTTGGATGTCACTGAGACAACCACAGTCAGACCCTCACGTACGTATTCGTACCTGTATTGCTACGCGCCGCCGCTTTCCCGATACGCAGCTATTGCGTGTTGTCGTTGACCGCGATGACCCAAGCGGCCGACGTGTCGTGGCGGATCCGCGGCGCCGCCTTCCCGGAAGGGGAGCCTGGATTAGCCCGGAACTTTCTGCATTAGAGCTGGCGGAGCGCACCCGAGCATTTCGGCGCGCGCTTCGGTTATCCACTGACGTGGATACAGGTCACGTACGTGAGTACCTGGAGAAGTTGGCGAAAGCCGGCGAATCATAGGTGCATTCGTGAAGGCACCGCGCCTTCACGAGCCAGAGTTAAAGGAAGACCGAACACTGATGAGCGCACAACGATGAAGCATCAGCGATGAAAGTCCATAGCCATTAACTAGGGGGTCAGGCCACTTCCAGGCCTTGGCTCCTAGTAACGATCACAAGGAGACAAGTGCCCGGAAAGCTACGTGTTCACGAGCTCGCAAAGCAGCTCGGAGTAACCAGCAAGGAACTACTCGCTACGCTCAAGGAGCAGGGCGAATTCGTCAAGACTGCTTCTTCTACCATTGAACCTCCAGTGGTAAAGAAGATGCGCGCCCACTACGAGGCGCAGTCCGGCGGCGAGAAGCTGGCCGGTGAGAAGTCGGCAGAGAAAAAGCCTGCCGCAAACAAGGCTGCCAAGGACGCTAAGTCAGCTAAGGCTGCAGGCGCTGCCAAGGCAGAAAAGCCTGCAGCTAACGCGCCAAAGCCAGGCGCACCGAAGCCAGGCGCCCCGAAGCCGGGAGCTGCCAAGCCAGGTGCAAAGCCTGCCGCAAAGGATTCCGCTTCCGCACAGGCAGAGCAGAAGTCCGCTGCCAAGCCAGGCGCCCCGAAGCCAGGTGCTGCTAAGCCGGGCCCGAAGGGTGGCCAGAAGCCACAGGCAAACGGCGCGGACAAGTCCGCTTCTAAGTCTGCCCCGAAGCCGGGCGCAGAACGTCCAAACCCAGGCAACGCTATGCCTCGCCCCATGCCGAAGCCGGGCGGCACCCGCCGCGTGGCCAACAACCCGTTCTCCACGGGTGGTGGCGAGGGCGGCCGTCCAGGACCACGTCCGGGCGGCTCCAAGGGCCAGCGTCCTGGCGGTAAGCCAGGCGATAACCGCGGCGGCAAGGGCGGCGGACGCTCGGGCCAGGGCGAGGGCAACCAGCGTCAGGGGCAGGGCGGCGGTCGTCGTCCATCGCCGGCCATGATGCCTTCGCATCCAAACCCGGCAGCCATGCCGTCTAAGTCCTCCAACGGTGGCGGCGGTGGCCGCGGCCGCGGTGGGCGTGGCCAGGGTGGACCAGGCGGTCCAGGTGGCCCAGGCGGCTTCCGCGGTGGCGGACGCGGCGGACGTCGCGGCGGTACCGCAGGTGCATTCGGCCGTCCAGGTGGCGCACCGCGTCGCGGCAAGAAGTCGAAGCGTCAGAAGCGCCATGAGTTTGAAGAGCAGCAGAAGCATGAGGTAGGCGGCGTACGCCTGCCTGACGGCAAGGGCAAGACCATTCGTCTGCGCCGCGGTGCTTCCTTGGCTGACTTCGCAGAGAAGATTGGCGCAGATCCGGCAGCACTGGTGCAGGCACTGTTCAACTTGGGCGAGATGGTTACCGCAACCGCCTCCGTTTCCGAGGAAACCCTGCAGCTGCTCGGCGCTGAGATTCACCACGACGTCCAGGTCGTCTCCCCAGAGGACGAGGACCGTGAGCTGCTCGAGTCCTTCGACCTGAAGTTCGGTGAGGACGAAGGCGGCGAAGAGGCGCTGGAGAACCGTCCTCCAGTTGTTACCGTCATGGGTCACGTCGACCACGGTAAGACCCGCCTTTTGGACTCCATCCGTAAGACCAACGAGCGCGAGGGCGAGGCCGGCGGCATCACCCAGGGCATCGGTGCATACCAGACCACCGTTGAACTGGAAGATGGCGAGCGCACCATCACCTTCCTAGATACCCCGGGTCACGAGGCGTTTACCGCTATGCGTGCACGCGGTGCGAAGTCCACTGACTTGGCAATCCTGGTTGTCGCAGCAGATGACGGCGTCATGCCGCAGACCGTTGAGGCAATCAACCACGCCAAGGCTGCGGACATCCCAGTCGTGGTTGCAGTCAACAAGATCGATAAGCCAGAGGCTTCCCCGGAGAAGATCCGTGGCCAGCTCACTGAGTACGGCCTGGTGCCGGAGGAATACGGCGGCGACACCATGTTCGTCGATATCTCTGCAAAGCAGGATCTGCACATCGACAGCCTGCTTGAGGCAGTCATCCTGACTGCTGATGCAGCGCTTGAACTGACTGCGAACCCAGAGATGGACGCACAGGGCGTTGCCATCGAGTCTCACCTCGACCGTGGCCGCGGCCCGGTTGCCACCGTCATCGTCCAGCGCGGTACCCTCCGCGTTGGTGACTCCATCGTCGTTGGCGATGCGCACGGCCGTGTCCGCCGCATGCTTGACGAGTTCGGTAACGACGTCGAAGAGGCTGGTCCGTCCCGACCGGTTCAGGTCCAGGGCCTCAACGGTGTTCCGGGTGCCGGCGACAACCTGCTCGTGGTGGAAGATGACCGCGTGGCACGCCAGATTGCTGCACAGCGTGATGCTCGTAAGCGTTCCGCTCTGCAGGCAAAGGCTCGCAAGCGCGTTTCTCTCGAGGATCTGGATGCAGTTCTCAAGGAGACCTCGACCCTCAACCTCATCCTCAAGGGCGACAACGCCGGTTCGGTGGAAGCCCTGGAAGATGCGTTGTTGGACATCGAGATCGACGACGAGGTACAGCTCAACATCATCGACCGTGGCGTTGGTGCTGTAACCCAGACCAACGTCTCCCTGGCAGCGGCTTCCGACGCAATCATCATCGCCTTCAACGTTCGCGCTGAGGGTAAGGCAACTGAGGAAGCTAACGCCGAGGGCGTGGATATCCGCTACTACACGATTATCTACCGCGCCATCGAAGAGGTCGAGGCTGCTCTCAAGGGTATGCTTAAGCCAATCTACGAGGAGCGCGACACCGGTGCTGCGGAAATCCGCGCGCTGTTCAAGTCCTCCGCTGTCGGCACCATCGCGGGCTGCATGGTCACCGAGGGCAAGGTCAAGCGCAACGGCAAGGTCCGCCTCGTTCGCGATGGCAACGTCATCACTTCCGACGCCAAGATCGAGTCCTTGCGCCACGAAAAGGACGACGCAAACGAGATCAACGCCGGCTACGAGTGCGGTATGGTCCTGTCCTACCCAGACATCCAGGTGGGCGACCAGATTCAGGCCTACGAAGAGGTCGAGGTTCCGCGTACCTAGTCCGCAAGCAGTGTAAATAAAATCGCCAGGTGTTTCCCCGCTGGGGAAGCCCTGGCGATTTTATTTGTAGCTTCTGCTGAACCTTAGTGTTTCAACTATCCAGACCGGTTTAAGACAAGTTGGGTTTGCTAATGCGTGCCTTGTTTAGCAGAGAAGCTTGCGTGAGTTCAGCCCTTTCGAGGCAGCTTGCTGCTTTGTTCGGAGCATCGGCATGAAACTCATTTAAAGGATGGGGCATGACGCTTCCTCTTTCTGCTGCAGGACATGTATGCGGAGTAATGTAAGATGAACACGATTTTATAGATCTTGGTAGAGATCGCTAGTTCGACGGAGAAGGAGTTGCACCATGGTTGACCACGCTCGTGCTGCACGAATGGCCAAGCGTATTCAGGAAATCGTGGCGAGTGCTATCGAACGCGAGATCAAGGATCGTCGCCTCGAGATGGTGACCATCACCGATACTCGCGTCACGGGTGATCTCCATGATGCCACCGTTTACTACACCGTGCGCGGCAAGGACATCGACTCCGAGCCAGACTTCGACAAGGCAGCAGAGGCACTCAACCGCGCGAAGGGCCAGCTGCGCAAGATTGTGGGCGATCAGCTCTCCGTGCGCTTTACCCCGACGCTCGCCTTCGAGGTCGATACCGTTCCGGAAGCTTCCGCCCACATGGAGGATTTGCTGGAGCGTGCCCGCGCCCGCGATGCCGAACTTGCCAAGCTGAAGGCCAACGCGAAGCCGGCTGGAGACGCAAACCCATACAAGGATTCCGATCGGGAAGAGGCCTAGGGTGCGCCGCGCTGATTATCAAGGCGCCGCCGACGCCTTGATAGAAGCGAGCAGCATCTGCATCATTACGCACCTGCGCCCCGATGCGGATGCTATCGGCTCTGCCGCCGCGTTGAACCTGGCGTTGCGCCAGCGGGGCAAGCAGACCCGCACCGTCATCGGCCAGGAACGCCCGTTTTCGAACAATCTCTTCACCATCCCTGCCGCCGACGAGATTGAGCTCGTCAACACCCTGCCAAAAGGCTATGACCTTTATGTCACGGTGGACTGTGGTTCCATCGACCGCACCGGCGCTCTCATGGGGGAGTTGGAGAAGATGGCGGGCACCGGCCGGGTACTGTGCATCGACCACCACGCATCGAACCGCGGTTTCGGTTCCATCAATCTGATTGATCCGGAGTGCGAGTCCACCACTGTGGTGCTTCTCGACGTCCTCGATATGCTCTCCGTGCAGATCGATCGTGGGATTGCGCATTGCCTTTATGCCGGTCTGGTTACCGACACCGGCAGCTTCCGCTGGGGTCGGCCAGTCATGCACGACATCGCTGCCCGCCTGATGTTCTATGGGCTCGATACCAAACAGATCGCAGTGGATCTGATGGACTCCAATACTGCCGACGACGTGCAGATGGTCGGCCGCGTGCTGTCTGGTCTGCGCATCATCGAGGCCGGCGAGCACCGCCTCGGCACGCTTATTGTGCCCGTTGAGGAAGTACAGTCGCACTCCGATTCCGCCGTGGAATCCATGGTGGACTTCGTTCGCGCGCTCAAAGGCACCGACATGGGCGTGGTGTTCAAAGAGCAACGCGCGGGAGTCTGGGCGGTATCGCTGCGTTCTTCCACCGTTAACTGCGCGCAGGTGGCGCTCATGTTCGACGGCGGCGGGCACATCCCGGCGGCCGGCTATACGGCCCTGGGTAAGCCAGAAGAAATCATTGCTCATCTCGTCGACGCACTTGCCAATTACGACGAAGAAAATGCTGTAGGGGAGTAACCATCACGCGGCGCGAACAGGACAATGCTTCGGCAGAAGCAGAAGATACTTCGAAGCCAGGTAAGGCAGTCACCCGCGTGAGCGCTGGTGAGGTATTTCGCCTCGCGTTTCCGGCGCTCGGCGTGCTCGCTGCCATGCCGCTCTACCTATTGCTGGATACGGCCGTGGTGGGCCGCTTGGGCGCGCATCAGCTGGCCGCACTTGGCGCTGCGGCGACCATCCACACGGTTGTCACCACCCAGCTGACCTTCCTTTCCTATGGCACAACCTCACGCGCCTCGCGGCTTTTCGGCGCCGGTAAAAAGGACGAGGCCGTAGCCGAGGGCGTGCAGGCTACCTACGTGGCCATCGGCGTGGGCATGACCCTGGCGGTCATCATGTGGTTGGGCGCAGGGCACTTTGCGCGCTGGCTAACCGGCAATCCAGAAACTGCCCAGGACACCGCGTTGTGGCTGCGCATCGCCGCCTTCGCTATCCCGCTCAATCTCATCGAGATGGCAGGCAACGGTTGGATGCGCGGCGTCCAAAACACTGTAAAACCGCTGCTTTTTACCCTGGCCGGCCTCATTCCTGGCGCCATTGCTGTGCCAGTATTCGTCCACCAGTGGGGCCTTGCCGGCTCCGCCTGGGCCACGGTGCTGGGCATGGCGATCATGGCCTCGCTCTTCCTGTGGGAACTTCACCGTGAGCACGTGGGCTCCTGGCGGCTGCAGTGGGGCGTCGTCAAGCGCCAGCTCGTGTTGGGCCGCGATCTCATCGTGCGCTCTGCCAGCTTCCAGGTGGCCTTCCTTTCGGCCGCCGCCGTGGCCTCCCGCTTCGGAACGGCCCAGCTTGCCGCGCATCAGATCATGATTCAGCTGTGGAACTTCCTGTCGCTTGTGCTGGATTCTCTGGCCATCGCCGCCCAGGCGCTGACCGGTGCGGCGCTCGGCGCGGGCTCGGCCAAACATGCGCGCAGCGTCGGAACCAAGGTCACTTTCTACTCCACAGCCTTTGCGCTCGGGCTCGGTGTAGTCCTAGCCCTGGGCATCGGCATCATTCCTTCACTGTTCACCACCGATGCAGTGGTGCTCGAGGTCATCCGGCTGCCGTGGCTCATCATGATTGCCATGGTGGTTCTGGGAGGCGTGGTCTTTGCACTCGACGGCGTCCTGCTCGGCGCCAGCGATGCCGCCTTCCTACGCACGCTGACCGTCGTTTCGGTGCTCTGCGGATTCCTGCCCGGCGTGTGGGCGGCCTACGCCTTGGGCGCGGGCCTGCCCGGCGTGTGGTGCGGCCTTGCGCTGTTTGTTTTCATCCGTTTCCTCGGCGTGGTCTATCGCTTCCGCTCGATGCGCTGGGCTGTGGTCTAACCTGAAGGAGAACGAAGAAAGGAGCACGCCATGGCCACCTTATGGGCGGTGTCAGATCTCCACGCGGCAGTGCGCGCTAATTCCAGCCGCATCGATGAGCTTTACCCGGAAGATCCTGCCGATTGGCTCATCGTGGCCGGTGACGTGGCCGAGCGCACCGAACTCGTACTGCGCATCCTCACTAAGCTTTCGCGGCGCTATGCCAAGGTGATCTGGGTGCCGGGAAACCACGAGCTCTTCTCGCGTTCCCAAGATAGGTGCCAGGGCCGCGCCAAGTATGACGAGCTGGTGGAGGGCTGCCGCGAAATCGGCGTGGTGACTCCGGAAGACCCATATCCCGTCTTCGGCGGGGTGACCATCGTGCCGCTGTTTACCCTTTATGATTACAGCTTCCGCCCACCCGGCACCACCGTCGAGGGTGCCCTAGAACGCGCCCGTGAACGCCAGATTGTCATGACCGATGACTTCGCCATCGCTCCCTTCGTCGATGTTCGCGCCTGGTGCTGGGATCGCCTTGCCTATTCCATCAAGCGCCTTTCCCGGGTAAGTGGGCCTACGGTGTTGGTCAATCACTGGCCGCTGGTTCAAGAACCCACGCTGCGCATGGCGTGGCCGGAAATCGCCCTGTGGTGCGGCACTCGCCATACCCGCTCGTGGGCGCGGCGCTATAACGCGCAGGCGGTCATCTACGGTCACCTGCATCTGCCCGGCCGCACCAACGTCGATGGGGTAGACCACATCGAGGTCTCACTGGGCTATCCCCGCGAGTGGGAGGCGCACGGCCATCTCCAGCAGTGGCCCTATCCGGTCCTACACAGTGATGAGCCCGCGTCCTCGGCGCTTGAGGAGGTGCGCTAATGCTGGAACCACACCTGTTCCCAGATACCGCCCGCTACTGCTACGTGCGCACCGACGCTGCGCTTACGGATTTGATGAATTACACGCAGCTGGACCCGCAGGAGCAATCCTTGGTCTCCCAGGCAGTAGACGTGCGCAAGGCGGAATTTGGAGACGCCCGCTGGTGCGCGCATCGCGCTTTGCAGGAGCTGGGCTGTGCAAGTCAGGAGCCCATCATGCGCGGCGAGCGGGGCATGCCGCTGTGGCCGCACGGCTATACCGGTTCCATGACGCATACAGAGGGCCTGCGTGCGGCGGTAGCGGCTCCGAGTAAACATGTGCGCTCTATGGGCCTCGACGCCGAACCCGCCGAGCCATTGCCCGATCACGTGCTGACCATGATTGCGCGCGCAGGGGAGATGGCGCAGTTAACGCAGCTTGCCGACGCCGGGATTGCTTGTCCCGATCGCCTCTTGTTCTGCGCCAAGGAAGCCACGTACAAAGCGTGGTTTCCCATGACACATCGCTGGCTGGACTTCGACCAAGCAGAGATCGACCTGCGCCTCGACGGCACCTTGATCTCCTATATCTTGGCCCGCCCGACCCCAGTGCCGCTGATTAGCGGGCGCTGGATGATCCGCGATGGCTTCGTCATTGTGTCCACGGTGGTGCCCGCGGTGGGCTTTTAGCGGGTGGGCTCTCGATAGTCCACTCTCAGGCTTAAAGCGTCGACGGCCGCGCCACGAATACCGTGGCCAGGCGCTTTCCTTTTTCCTTGATGAGCGCAATCGAGCGACCATCAGGATCTACCGCCGCATAGGTGCCCTTTAGCCCGCGCGGCTCGAGCCATTTGCCCATGGCTAGCGCCTTTGCCTCGTCTTCGGTGACCTGAAGGACAGGGTAGGAGCGGGCGAGCGCCTCGTCGAGGCTAAGCGATAAGGCCGGAGCCTCTGCAAGCTCGTCGAGAGTGCGGGCGTCGCCAAGCTTAAAAGGCCCTACCTCCGTGCGGCGCAGGGCGGTGAGGTGACCGCCCACGCCGAGCGCCTCACCTAGGTCGCGGGCGAGGGAGCGGATATAGGTGCCGGACGAGCAATCAACGGTGACGTCGAGGTCTAGGTACTCACCTTCGATGCGGTGGGCGAGGATGTCGAAGCGGCTGACCGTAACCGGGCGGGCGGGGATTTCTACCTCTTCGCCCTCGCGCACGCGCTCGTGGGCGCGCTTGCCGTCGATCTTGATAGCTGAGACTGCGGCGGGGCGCTGCATGATGTCACCGGTGAGAGCTGTGACCTCTTTATTGACCTGCTCCATATCGAGTTCGCTTGCAGGCTCGCCCCAGGTGCGCTCGCCCTCGGCGTCGTCAGTATGCGTCGCCATGCCAAGGCGAATAGTGGTGTCGTAGGACTTGGTTGACGCGACCATGTGCGCGAGGAACTTGGTGCCGCGTTCCAAACCGACCACCAAAACGCCGGTGGCCATCGGGTCGAGGGTGCCTGCGTGGCCCACCTTGCGGGTGTGAAATATGCGGCGGAGGCGGCCCACCACATCGTGTGAGGTCATGCCTTGCGGCTTGTCCACTACCACCAGGCCAGAATTTGCGAGCGCATCAGTCATGCCCTGCAGTCTATTCCACGCCTCGCCGTGCATTAGCATGGTGGCCGTGGATATTTGGTACGGAATCGACAGCATCCCCGGTGACTTTGGCCCGACTGCGGTGACCATCGGTGTCTTTGACGGCGTACACCGCGGCCATCAGCAGCTGATCAATAATGCGGTGAGCTTCGCGCGCGCAAAGGAATTGCGCACGGTGATGGTGACTTTTGATCCGCACCCCGTCGCGGTCTTCCTCCCGGAGCGCGCGCCGCTGTCCGTGGTGACGTTTGAGCGCCGCCTGCAGCTGGCGGAAGAGATGGGCATCGATGCGGTGCTCGTCATCGACTTCACCAAGGAGCTTGTGGGCACGACTCCGCAGCACTACGTCGAAGACCTGATTGTGGGAAAGCTGCATGCGCGTCACGTGGTCGTGGGGGAGAATTTCACGTTCGGTGCGGGCGCGAGCGGCACGGCGGACGCGATGGTGGAGTTCGGTAAAACCCATGGCTTTAGCGTCGACGTGGTGCCGTTGCTTGACGACGCCGGGGTGCGAATCTGCTCCACAAATATCCGCGCCAACCTGGCGAAAGGTGAGATTTCCAAGGCTAACTGGGCTCTTGGCCGCCACTTCTCAGTGACTGGCCCGGTGGTGCGCGGTGCCGGGCGCGGCGGCAAGGAGCTCGGTTTTCCCACCGCCAATCAGTACTTCCCGGATAGCGTGGCTATTCCGGCCGATGGCGTCTATGCGGGCTGGTTCATCCTGGAGCCGGCTGAGGCGCCCGTCGAGGGCAACATGGACCACGGCGTGGCTTATGCGGCGGCGATCTCCGTGGGCACGAACCCGACCTTCGGCGACGAAGAACGTTCCATCGAGTCCTTCGTGCTGGATCGCGATGCCGATCTCTATGGGCACGTGGCCACGGTAAAGTTCGTGGATCATCTGCGCGACATGGTGAAGTTCAACTCGGTAGAAGAGTTGCTGGACGCGATGGCGGCAGATGTGGCCAAGGCACGTGAGGTCCTCGCCGAGGATGCTAAGGCCCGCGGTTGGGAGAAGGACGAGTACTTCCTGCAGGAGGGCTAAATGAAGGTCATTTTGGATCTTGATACCGGGATCGACGATGCTCTGGCGCTGGCCTATGCGCTGGCGCACCCAGACCTCGAGCTCATCGGCGTGACAGTGACTTATGGCAACGTACCTGTGGAACTGGGCGTGCGCAATACCTTGGTGCTGCTGGAACTGCTCGGCGCGGGCGACGTCCCGGTCTTTGCCGGTGCGCAGCCGGCGGGATTCCAGGTCAAGCCCATTTCCGCATTCATCCATGGCCGCAATGGCATTGGCGACGTCCTGCTTCCGCCGCCGCGCGGGCAGGTACAGCAAAAATCCGCGGTGGAGTTTCTGTGCCGGGCGGCGCGTGAACATGGCGAAGACCTGGTGATTATCCCGACTGGGCCGTCCACCACGATTGCGGCGGCGCTGAAAGCTGAACCGGCACTCGCGGATACTCGCATCGTCATGATGGGCGGCGCCCTGACCGTGCCGGGCAACGTCACCACCTGGTCTGAGGCCAATGTGGCGCAGGACCCCGCTGCCACGGACTTCCTCTTCCGCACTGCACGCGATGTCACGATGGTGGGCTTGGATGTTACGCTGCAAACGCTTCTGACCACTGCGGAGACACGGCAGTGGCGTGGGCTCGGTACGCGGGCCGGACGCGTTTATGCGGACATGCTCGACTATTACATCCGCGCCTACGCCGCCATCGAACCGGACCTGGGCGGTTGTGGCCTGCATGATCCGCTCGCGGTGGCCGTGGCGGCAGACCCTAGCCTGGTCACCTGCTTCGATACCAACCTGGCCTGCGAAACTACTGGCACGACCCCTGGCCGCACCATCGGCGACGTTGCCAGGATGCAAGAACTACACAAGGCTGCCCACGTGGCAGTAGATGTGGATGCCCCGCGTTTTGTGGCCGAGCTGATGGACAAGCTCGATTCGCTTCTGCAACAGCATTAACGTGCAGAAAGTGGCGTGCCTTCCTGCGGATTGTGCCAAGAAGCCGCAGTTTGGGTTTGGGGCAGAAAAGCTGTTAGAGTTATCCCTTGGCTTTGTGACTGCGGTCCGCAGCAGTTAAAGGCGCTAAGAATTTCATGCGGACTGAAATACAATAGGAGAAATCCAACATGGCTTTGAGCACCGAGAAGAAGGCAGAGATCCTCAAGGAGTACGGCCTGCACGAGACCGACACCGGCTCCCCAGAGGCACAGATCGCTCTGCTGACCTCCCGTATCAACACCCTGACCGAGCACCTGAAGTTCCACAAGCACGATCACCACTCCCGTCGTGGTCTGCTGCTGATGGTCGGTCGTCGCCGCGGCCTGCTGAAGTACCTCGCAGCTAACGACATCGAT
Source organism: Corynebacterium sp. HMSC06D04 (assembly GCF_001807315.1). Lineage (NCBI taxonomy): Bacteria > Bacillati > Actinomycetota > Actinomycetes > Mycobacteriales > Corynebacteriaceae > Corynebacterium > Corynebacterium sp. HMSC06D04. The sequence goes on along the minus strand of NZ_KV788559.1, from coordinate 71,036 downwards.
CGTTACCGTGACCTCATCTCCCGCCTGGGCCTGCGCCGCTAAGCCTTTCGGTTGCTTTCAAACCCCGTCTTCGGACGGGGTTTGTTGCGTTTTTGAGGCCGTCTCGATCACGCAGCAGGTATCGCGGCCCCAGAGACGGTAGCTTGGCACCATGGAACCTTATATCGGCATTGTCGTTTTTGAACTTGAATCGGTAGAGCCCAGTGAGCCGTCGTATTTCCGGGAAGATTTTGTCCTCGTCCGTGCCACAGACGACGATGAGGCGCGCGCGAAGGTCGAGGCGCTGGCGCGTAGCCAAGAATCGGCAGAGCATCCCACAATCGTGATGCGCCACATCGTGGATGTCGCGCCCGCACTCGACGGCACGGTCGAGGGAGACGTGGACCTCTACGCGCGCCACTTTGCGTCGCTTGAGGACTATGCGCGCTTCGAAATGATGCTGGGAGGGCGCGACCCGTTCGCCTAGTCCCGAGCGTGGGCTACACGAGGAGCACTGCCGTGAGGACGTTGATGGTAGCGTGCACGGTGGCGCCGGGCCATAGAGAAGCGCTTTTCTCGCGCAGCCAACCCATGGCGAAGCCGGTGGCAATCTGCAAAACAAAGAGCGGGATGAGGCTGATATCCAGCATGGCCAGCGGTAGGTGGATGAGGCCGAAGAGGAGGCCCTGCACTGTAATTCCCGCGCCGGCATTCCAGCGCTGGGTGATAATTCCTTGTAGGAAACCGCGGAAGAAGATTTCTTCGCCCACCGCGCGCAGCGCCATCGCAAGGAATCCCATTGCCGTTGTTGCAGTCGTGGTCTGCGCGACAACCTCCGGCGGCACAGGCAACAACGCGAGGTAGCTCAGCACCAGCACCACGAGCAGCATCACCGCTGCCCACGCCCACCCGCGCGCCCATGGACGTCCCAGTCCGCAGACGGCGACTGCCGGCTGGCGGCGCAGGAGAAGGTAGATGAGTGTGGGAAGCGACCACAGCAACAACATGACCATGGTTTAAGTCTAAGTCTGTACCGCGAGTCGGGGAGCGTGATGTTCGACATAATCCCAGGAAAGCTGCTAAAATCGCTACTCGTTGTAGAAACCTAACCATTTTTAACCGGCGGCACCGATGATCGCCGGGCTACAAGGAGTAGAAAACTTTGAGCGCTAGAAACGCTGTTGAGTTCAACATTGATGAAGAATTCGGTATCACCGAAGCAATCGCCACCCTTGACAATGGCGATTTTGGCACCCGCACCATCCGTTTTGAGACTGGCCAGCTGGCTCGTCAGGCGGGCGGCTCTGTCACCACTTACCTGGACGAGGACACCATGCTTCTGTCCACCACCACCGCCTCCAACCAGCCGCGTGAGGGCTTCGACTTCTTCCCGCTGACCGTGGACGTCGAGGAGCGCATGTACGCAGCCGGCAAGATTCCGGGCTCCTTCTTCCGCCGCGAAGGCCGTCCCTCCACCGAAGCCATCCTGGCCTGCCGCCTGATCGACCGTCCACTGCGCCCGACCTTTGTCAAGGGCCTGCGCAACGAGGTGCAGGTCGTTGTCACGGTGCTTTCCATGGCACCGGAGGAGTACTACGACGTCATCGCCATCAACGGTGCATCTGCTTCCACCCAGCTTTCCGGCCTGCCGGTATCCGGCGCCGTCGGCGGCGTGCGCATGGCGCTTATCGCTGATGACAAGCATCCAGAAGGCCAGTGGGTTGCGTTCCCGAACCACGAGCAGCACGAGCGTGCGCTGTTCGAGATGGTCGTCGCCGGCCGCATTGTGAAGAAGGGCCGCAAGGAAGACGTTGCCATCATGATGGTTGAGGCAGGCGCTGGTATCAACGTTGCAGAGCGCATCAAGGAAGGCGCACCGGCACCGCAGGAATCCACCGTTGCAGCAGGCCTTGAAGCAGCAAAACCATTCATCAAGACCCTGTGCGAGGCGCAGGCAGGTCTGGCTGAGCGCGCAGCGAAAGAAACCCAGGAGTTCCCACTCTTCCCGCCGTACACCGATGACGTATTTGCCGCCGTGGAAAAGGCAGCCTCCAAGAAGCTGGAGAAGCTGATGACCATCCCTGGCAAGCAGGACCGTGACGACGCTACCAACGAGTACATGGAGCAGGTCGAGGCGGATCTCCTCGAGAAGTTTGAGGATGAGGATGCCTCCAAGCAGATCCGTGCTGCGTATAACGCTGTCATGAAGGCCATCGTGCGCAAGAAGATCCTCACCGAGGGCTTCCGTATCGACGGCCGTGGCGTCACCGACATCCGTGACCTAGGCGTTGAGGTTGACCTCATCCCACGCGCACACGGTTCCTCCCTTTTCGAGCGCGGTGAGACCCAGATCCTGGGCGTTACCACCCTGGACATGCTCAAGATGGAGCAGCAGATCGATTCCCTGACCCCGGTCACGGGCAAGCGCTACATGCACCACTACAACTTCCCGCCGTACTCCACCGGTGAGACCGGCCGCGTTGGCTCCCCAAAGCGCCGCGAGATCGGCCACGGTGCTCTTGCCGAGCGCGCCCTGCTGCCGGTCATCCCTTCCCGCGAGGACTTCCCGTACGCCATCCGTCAGGTCTCTGAGGCGCTAGGCTCCAACGGTTCTACTTCCATGGGCTCCGTTTGTGCTTCCACGCTGTCCCTGTACAACGCTGGTGTGCCGCTGAAGGCTCCGGTTGCAGGTATCGCAATGGGCCTGGTTTCCGGTGAGGTAGACGGCAAGGAGAAGTTCGTCGCTCTGACTGACATTTTGGGCGCCGAGGACGCATTCGGCGACATGGACTTCAAGGTCGCAGGTACCTCCGAGTTCATCACCGCGCTGCAGCTGGACACCAAGCTCGATGGCATCCCATCCAAGGTCCTGGCTAAGGCACTGGAGCAGGCACGTGACGCCCGCGCCACCATCTTGGAGACCATGGCTGAGGTCATCGAAGGCCCAGACGAGATGTCTGGTCTGGCTCCGAAGATCACTTCCGTGAAGATTCCGGTCAACAAGATCGGCGAGCTCATCGGCCCGAAGGGCAAGACCATCAACTCGATTACCGAGGAGACCGGCGCTGAGGTTTCCATCGAGGAAGACGGCACCGTCTACATCTCCGCCGCAACTGGTGAGGCCGCCGACGCAGCGATTGAGAAGGTTAACTCCATCGCTAACCCGCAGCTGCCGAAGGTCGGCGAGCGCTTCTTGGGCACCGTCGTTAAGACCGTAGCCTTCGGCGCGTTTGTCTCCCTGACCCCAGGCCGCGATGGCCTCATCCACATCTCGAAGCTTGGTGGCGACGAGCGCATCGAGAAGGTCGAGGACGTCGTCAACGTCGGCGATAAGATTCAGGTCGAAATCGCAGACATCGACAACCGCGGAAAGATCTCCTTGGTTCCAGTCGAAGAGGCTTAAGGCTTCAGGCTTTAGGCTTTAGGCCTTATGACCTAAAGCCTTGAGCATTCCAAAATAGAAAATCTCCTCCGCTCAACATCTGCTTAAAGTTTAAGCTGGCGCTGCTATTGCGGCGTGAAATGTTGAGGGAGGAGATTTTTGTGTCTTGTTAGTTTTGAAAGGCTTTAATGCTTGAGCTGGACTAGCTGAATCAGGTTGCCCACTGTGTCGTCGAAGACAGCGATGATGGAAGGGCCGACGTCGGTTGGCTCCATGGTGAACCCGACGCCCTTGGCCTTGAGTTCTTCATACTCGGCCTGCACGTCCTCGCTCATGAATTGGGTGAGCGGAATGCCATCCTTTTTAAGAGCCTCGGTAAAAGGAGCTGCTGCTGGATGGCCCTTGGGCTCTAGCAGGAGTTCAATGCCGCTGCCGTCGGCTGGACCGGAGGCGTTGGTGACAGTGAGCCAACGGAAGTCGCCGTGCGGGACATCGTCTTTAACCTTGAATCCCAAGGTGTTGACGTAGAAATCGTGGGCGCGAGCGACGTCGTCGACAAGCACGGAAGCAATCTAGATACGCATGGCACAAAGTCTACGTTGCCAACTGGCGCGTTAGACTGGTCGGCATTGGGGCAGGCAATAAGGCCTGCGCTAGATGTAGCGTGCTTATACGTATTTAAATTTAGATTGAACGTTGAACATTGAACAGGGCAAAGGAGCATTTATGGCTATCAAAGTTGGCGTCTTGGGCGCGAAGGGCCGCGTGGGCCAGGCGATTGTAGAAGGCGTTAATGCGGCAGATGACCTCGAGCTGGTCGCTGAGGTTGACCGCGATACCGACCTGCAGGTGCTGGTGGATAACCACGCCGAGGTTATCGTTGACTTCACCCAGCCATCTTCGGTGATGGCAAACCTCGAGTTCTGCATTGGCAACGGCATTCACTGTGTCGTGGGCACCACCGGTTTCGACGCAGACCGCCTGGCACAGGTCGAGGAGTGGACCAAGCAAGATGGCGCCGGCAACGTCCTGATTGCACCAAACTTTGCTATCTCCGCCGTGCTGACCATGGTTTTCGCAGCACAGGCCGCGAAGTACTTCGAGACCGCCGAGGTTGTGGAGTACCACCACCCAACCAAGCTGGATGCGCCTTCTGGCACCGCCATCCACACCGCGCAGGGCATTGCGGCCGCCCGCAAGGAAGCAGGCCTAGGGCAGATGCCGGACGCTACCGAGCAGGCTCTCGAAGGGGCACGCGGCGCCGACGTCGACGGTGTCCCAGTCCATGCCGTGCGTACCCGCGGCATGGTTGCCCACGAGGAGGTCATCTTTGGCGCCCAGGGGCAGTCCTTGACCATCCGCCAGGATTCCTATGATCGTTCTTCCTTCACCCCGGGAGTGCTGGTCGGCGTTCGCCAGATTGCAGAGCACCCAGGGCTGACCGTCGGTCTTGAGAAGTACTTGGGCCTATAAGCCGGACTATCGGGGAGACATAAGGCACTAAATATGGCACGCATTAGCGAACTGGACGTCCAGCTCATCGCGGCAACGCAGTTCCACCCGCCGCAGGGCATCGAGTGGGAGAGGGAACAGGCAGCCTCCGATGGCGAGGCTCTCGTCGAATTTGCTGGCCGGGCTTGCTACGAGTCCTTCGATAAGCCGAACCCGCGCACCGCGACAAACTCGGCCTACCTGCGCCACATTCTGGAGGTCGGCCACGACGCTCTGCTGGAGCACGCCACGGCTACATTGTATATCCGCGGCCTGTCGCGCTCTGCCAGTCATGAGCTGGTGCGCCACCGCCACTTTTCCTTCTCCCAGCTCTCGCAGCGCTATGTCCACCCGGAGGAAACTCAGGTGGTGCTGCCCAAGCTCATTGCTGAAGACGAGCAGCTGACGCGGCTTACTATGCAGGCCGTTGATGAAACTCGCTTTGTCTATAACGAGCTGCTCAGCGCGCTGGAGAGCAAGTTAGAAGATGAGCCCAACGCACTGCTGCGCAAGAAGCAGGCTCGGCAGGCGGCACGTGCGGTGTTGCCCAATCTCACGGAAAGCCGCATCGTGGTTACCGGAAACTACCGCGCTTGGCGTCACTTCATCGGCGCGCGTGCCACAGAGCAGGCGGATACCGAGATGCGCGAGTTAGCTATTGCCTGCCTAAAGCTGTTGCGGGAGCAGTCGCCGGTGGTATTCGATGACTTCCACATCACCCAGCTTGCCGACGGCACCGAAATGGCAGCGAGCCCATACGCCTAGCTCAAGTCCGTGGCGGTGGCCATAGCTTGTTCCGCCACGCGACCCCGATGAACAAAATTTCGCGGGAAGCGGGTAATCTTGACGGCTATGAGCACAGGTATGACAGCAAAGACAGGCGTAGAAACCTTCGGACGTGTCGGAGTAGCCATGGTCACCCCGTTTGACGGGGATGGCAAACTCGATGTCGCTGCGGGACGCCGGCTGGCAGCTCACCTCGTTGACAACGGTATCGACTCTTTGATTCTGGGCGGTACCACCGGTGAATCGCCGACGACAACGCTGGATGAAAAGCTAACGCTGCTCAAGGCCGTCAAGGAAGAAGTAGGGGACCGCGCAAAGATCTGCGCTGGAGCAGGTACCAACAACACCGCCACCTCGATTGAGATGGCAAAGGCTTCCGCAGAAGCGGGAGCAGACAGCCTGCTCGTCGTGACCCCTTACTACTCCAAGCCTTCGCAGGAAGGCGTGTATGCGCACTTCGCAGCGATTGCTCAGGCAACTGATACCCCAATTTGTCTCTATGACATTCCTGGCCGCTCGGGCATTCCGATTGCGACGGATACCATCCGTCGCCTCGCGGAATTGCCGACTATTCAGGCCATCAAGGACGCCAAAGGCAACCTTGGTGCAGCCACCCCACTTATTCAGGAGACCGGCCTCGCCTGGTACTCCGGCGATGACCCGCTAAACCTGCCGTGGCTTTCCTTGGGCGCATCTGGCGTCATCTCCGTGGTTGGCCATGCAGCACCGCGCGGTCTCGCAGATCTTCTGGATGCCTTCGAAGAAGGCGATCTTGCACGCGCAAGGGAGATCAATGCACAAACTTTGACCCCGCTCATCCAAGCTCAAGCACGCTTGGGAGGAGCAACACTCGCAAAGGCTGCCCTGCGCCTGCAGGGCATCGAAGTCGGAGATCCTCGTCTGCCTGTTGTCGCAGCAAGCGAGCAGGAGATTGAGGAACTTCGCCGTGATATGGAAAAGGCTGGAGTCCTTTAAGAATGACTGAACCCCGTAACCGTTCCCGCAAGGTTACCCGCAAGGCGGGCCCACCAGCGGAAACCGAGTCCGCCTCCAACGAGGCGGCTTCGCCGGTTTTTCAGGCACCGAGCAACTCGGAGCCAAAGCAGGAATCCGGCGACAAGAAGTCCAATAGCAACGGCAATTCCGAGAACTCGAACGGCGGCAACCGCCGCTCGCGTTCCCGTGGCTCCCGTGGTGGTCGCGGTCGCGGCCGTGGCGGCAACAACGCCGAGAACAACGGAAATAACAACAACGGCAATAACGGCAACAACAATGGTGGCCGTGGCAACCGCAACAACAACCGCGGTCGCCGCAACGTTCCGAAGTCCATGCAGGGCGCGGATCTGACCAAGCGCCTGCCGCAGCCGCCGAAGCAGCCGAAGGATGCCCTGCGCATCTACGCTCTGGGCGGTATTTCAGAGATCGGTCGTAACATGACCGTCTTTGAGTACCAGGACGAGCTGCTCATCATTGACTGTGGCGTGCTCTTCCCGTCCTCCGGGGAGCCGGGCGTGGACCTTATCTTGCCGGACTTTGGCCCGATCGAAAAGAAGATCGACAAGGTCAAGGCGCTCGTGGTTACCCACGCTCACGAGGACCACATTGGTGCTATCCCGTGGCTTCTCAAGCTGCGCCCGGATATCCCAATCGTGGCATCGCGCTTTACCATCGCCCTGATTGCGGCGAAGTGTAAGGAGCACCGCCAGAAGCCGAAGTTCGTTGAGGTCAACGAGAAGTCCGACGTGAACTACGGTGCGTTCCGTCTGCGCTTCTGGGCGGTTAATCACTCCGTGCCAGATGCATTGGGCATCATGCTGGGCACCCCGGCTGGCAATATCATCCACACTGGTGACATCAAGCTGGACCAGACCCCGCTGGATAACCGTCCGACCGACCTTCCGGTGCTGTCTCGCTACGGCGACGAGGGCGTCGACCTCATGCTCTGCGATTCCACCAACGCGAACATCCCAGGCGTTTCCGCATCTGAGGGCGATATCCCGGCTACCTTCCGCCGCTTGGTCTCCAATGCCAAGCAGCGCGTCATCATTGCGTCCTTTGCCTCGAACGTCTACCGCGTGCAGGCGGCTATCGACGCCGCCGTTTACGCTGGCCGCAAGGTCGCGTTCAACGGCCGTTCCATGATGCGCAACATGGAAATCGCCGAGAAGATGGGCTTCCTTAAGGTTCCACGCGGCACCATCGTCCCGATCGATGAGGCTGCCAAGATGGCACCGCACAAGGTCCTTCTGATTACCACCGGTACCCAGGGCGAGCCGATGGCGGCACTGTCGCGCATGGCGCGTCGCGAGCACCGCCAGATCACCGTCCGCGATGGCGATCTGATCATCTTCTCTTCCTCCCTAATTCCGGGTAACGAAGAGGCCGTCTACGGTGTGATGAACATGCTCTCCCAGATTGGTGCCGAGGTTGTCACCAACAAGGAGGCTAAGGTTCACGCTTCCGGCCACGGCTACGGCGGCGAGCTTTTGTTCCTCTACAACGCTGCACGTCCGAAGAACGCTATGCCGGTCCACGGCGAGTGGCGCCATTTGCGTGCGAACAAGGAACTGGCTGTCTCTACTGGCGTCGACCGCGACCGCGTGGTTCTCGCCCAAAACGGCGTCGTTGTAGACCTGCGCAAGGGTCGTGCCGAGGTCGTTGGCCAGATCACAGTGGGCAACCTCTACGTCGATGGTGTTTCCATGGGTGACGTCGATGCCGATACCTTGGCAGACCGCACCAACCTGGGCGCTGGCGGCGTTGTCTCCATCACTTGTGTCATCGACAACCGCACCTCGCGTCTGCTCGAAAAGCCAGCGGTTTCCACCACGGGCTTCTCCGACGACGACCGTGGAATCGTGCCAGAGGTTGCCGAGATCGTGGAAAACACCATGAACGATCTCGCTGCCGAAGGCGAGAACGACACCTACCGCATGGTCCAGAAGGTCCGCCGCAAGGTCACCAAGCTCATGGATTCCAAGTACAAGCGTGAGCCGGTCATCTTGCCGACCATCATTCCGACCAACTCTGGTCCGTTGCTTGCAGACGACGATGAGGTAGAGGCTTCCCGCGAGTCCCTTTAAAAACCTTTAGGCTTGGCAGCGCGTATCGAGCCGCCTTGTTCGTCTGACGGCGTGTGCCCCAGCAGTCTATGCTGGGGCACATGTCGTTTTCTTCTGCTGAGCGCGCCAAGCTGGTGACGCTATTTCATAAGCTCGGACCAGACGCTCCCACCCTCTGCCAGGGCTGGAGCACCCGCGATCTAGCTGCCCACCTGTGGGTGCGTGAGAACCGTCCCGACGCTGCGGCGGGCATGCTGGTCCCACAGCTTGCCGGCCGTCTCGACGCCGCGATGGAGCAGGCGGCTGCCCGCGACTTCACCGAGCTCGTCGATGACTGGGGGAGGGGAGCCGGACGCGCCAACCCAATGCGTCTTGTTGACTCCAAGGTCAATCTCACCGAGCACTTTGTCCACCACGAGGACGTGCGCCGCGCCAATGGCATGAATGAGCAACGCGAGTTCTCCGCGGTGGTTTTGGGCGAGCTGCATAAGGCTCTGAAAATGCTCGCGCCACGCATGCTGAAAAAGTCTTCCAAGCCGGTCGTGTTGTATCCGGAGAACTTTGGCCGGATCGTCGTCGCGGACGATAGGAAGGTTGCCGATCGCGGCGATGACGTCGTCCGCGTGATGGGGCCCGTTCCAGAGCTCGTGCTGTGGGTCTTTGGCCGCGATGCTTGCTCGCTGAAAATTGAGGGCGACGTAAGCGCCGTCGTTAGGTCAACCCTCTAGACTAGATATAGCCACGTACGTCTTGCGGGCAGCCCTGCAGGCCCGCAGACGCAACATTAACTAAGGAAAATACTTCCTCGAAACCCGTGTGGCGTATGTGATTAGTGGGGTGTGGGCTACTAGAGTGGCTGGCATGTCTGTCAAAAACGCACCGTCACGCGCCTCGCATCGCGGCCGCTCCGGCAAGGGGGCGGCCCGTCCTGCGAATCGATCGCGCCCCTCGGGGCGGTCTGGAGCGGCCAAGTCCACGTCGCGGAATGCGGCAGAGAACCTGACGCTTACTTCCGCCAACCGCGCTGCTGATCCCTCTTATGAGCGGACCGGCAGCGCATTTCGTGCTGTCGGGCGTGGCCTAAGTGCCGCATTCGGTGCCACCGCGCGTGGCATGGGCGATATGACGCGCGGCGTTAGCCGCGGTTTTGGCAATCTGCGTCCGAGTGACGGCGGGGCAGAAGGCTATGAAGAATTCGCATACGACGATGCAAGGGAGCCAGAGGAAATTTCTACTCGCGGCAAACAAAAGAAAAACAAGGTGACCCGCGCAAAGGCCACAGAAGATCGCGCAGCGCGCGAGCATGAGCTCGATGAGCATCTGGCAACTGCTCCTGATGCAATCTCGCGCGAAGAGCGCACCATCCAGATTTCCAACCCGGATGCCGTTGCCTTAACACTCATCGGCGTAGCCATCGTCTTGGCATGCGCGGTATGGTTCGACATCGTTGGCGTTATCGGCGCCTATCTCACCGACGCCGTGCGCTATGTCATCGGCGCGGGCGCTTACGTCTTGCCGGTCGCACTGATCGCGCTCGCCATGGCGCTGATGATGGGAGTTTCCGGCGTAGCTGGCCGTCTGCAGCCCCGCGTGATGGGCGGCATTGGCCTCATCATCGTCTCGATGCTGGGCCTAATTCATATCTTCGCCGGTCTGCCCAAGCTTTCCTGGCGCGATAACGCGGCTGGAGACGCCGGCGGTGCCATCGGCTTTGCCGTAGGTCAGCTTTTGGAGGCAGCATTTTCCGCCTACGTCGCCGTGCCGCTGCTAATCCTGCTCATCATCTACGGCGCTTTGAACGTCACGGGCATCACCTTGCGCCAGGCCTTCGACTACCTTTCTGCGCTCTTCAACGACCTGATGGCGGGCCTGCGCGAGAAGAAGGCCGAGCGTTATGGCGACTATGACGAGGACATCGACGACGATGCCTATGGCCACGTCGACGATGACATCGAAGACATTGCCGAAGGCCGCGAGCGCACCCCACGTGATAAGCGCCAGCAGTCGCAGCCACGTCGCGCGCGGCGCCAGGCCCCACGCCGCTTGGCGACGCCGTTGGATAATTACCCGGCAGATAACCAATCGGCCAACCAGCCCACCGTGTCCTTCGATTCCGCGAACACCAAGCCGGCTGCCCAGGAAGAAGAGCAAGCATTGCTTGACGAGGCCGGCCAGCCCACCGAAGTCTTTTCTAACGCCGCGCCAGTCCAGCACGGTCGCCCAGACTTCGCTGGCTCCCGCAACATCGAGGACACCGACGAGTTCCCGGCCGTGCGTGATGAAGAGCAGACCACCGTTTTGCCTTCTGCACCGCAGCATCAAGAATCTGCACAGCCGACCCAGCAGTCAGCCCAGCTGCCGGCCGCAGAATCTGCGGCTCAGCCTGTAGCCAAGAAGGCGTCGCCAAGCGCTGCCGGTGCCGCCGCTGCTGCTGCCGGCGCTGCTGGTGCGGCCGCAATGGACGCTGCTTCCGACGTTGTTTCTTCCGCACACGCGGAGGCAGTGCGCCTGTTCCAGCAGCGCTCCGGCCGCGATGCAGCGACAGGCAAGTCCGTGGAGGAGCCTGCTGCGCAGCAACAGGCCGCGCAGGCCCCTGCAGCGCAGCAACCGGCCGCCGCACAGGTTGGCGCGATGGGCAACGAGTCCGACTACGACCTGCCTACCACCGCATTGTTGACCGCGGGCAAGCCCACCAAGGCGCGCACCGAGGCCAACGACCGCATCATCGAGGCGATTACCGATGTCTTCGAGGAGTTCAAGGTCAACGCGCAGGTCACCGGCTTTAGCCGTGGCCCGACAGTCACCCGCTACGAAATCGAGCTGGGACCAGGCGTGAAGGTCTCCAAGATTACGAACCTGCAGTCCAACCTGGCCTATGCCGTGGCGACGGACAACCTGCGCCTGCTGACCCCAATCCCGGGCAAGTCTGCGGTGGGTATCGAGGTTCCGAATGCGGACCGTGAGATGGTGCGCCTGCGTGACGTTCTGGATTCCCCGGCCATCGCAAGTGATGAGGACCCGATGCTCATCGGCCTGGGTAAAGACATCGAGGGCGAGTACTCGTCCTATTCCGTGCAGAAGATGCCGCACCTGCTCGTCGCCGGTGCCACCGGTTCCGGTAAGTCGGCCTTCGTGAACTCGATGCTGGTTTCCCTCCTGACGCGCGCGACCCCGGAGCAGGTCCGCCTCATCCTCGTTGACCCGAAGATGGTGGAGCTGACTCCTTACGAGGGCATCCCGCACCTTATTACGCCTATTATCACCCAGCCAAAGAAGGCGGCGGCGGCCCTGCAGTGGCTCGTCGAGGAGATGGAGCAGCGCTACATGGACATGAAGGCTGCCCGCGTGCGTAAGATCGAGGACTATAACCGCAAGGTCATCTCCGGCGCGCACCAGGCGCCGCTCGGCTCCGAGCGCGAGATGCGCCCGTACCCGTACATCGTCTGTGTCGTGGACGAGTTGGCCGACCTCATGATGACCGCGCCGAAGGAAATCGAGGAATCCATCGTGCGCATCACCCAGAAGGCGCGTGCGGCCGGCATCCACTTGGTGCTGGCAACCCAGCGACCTTCCGTGGACGTGGTCACCGGTCTTATCAAGACCAACGTTCCTTCCCGATTGGCATTTGCCACCTCGTCCCTTACGGACTCCCGCGTCATTTTGGACCAAGGCGGTGCAGAAAAGCTCATCGGCATGGGTGACGGCCTCTTCATTCCGCAGGGCGGCCGTCCGGTGCGTATGCAGGGTGCTTTCGTCTCCGACGAAGAGGTGCAAGCGGTTGTCGATGCCGCGAAGGCACAAGGTCAGCCGAACTACACTGAAGGCGTCACGGAAGAAAAGAAGTCCGAGGCGAAGAAGGAAATCGACGACGATATCGGCAAGGACATGGACGATCTGCTCGAGGCAGTCGAGCTGGTTGTCACCTCCCAGCTGGGTTCGACCTCGATGCTCCAGCGCAAGCTGCGCATCGGTTTCGCCAAGGCGGGCCGCCTCATGGATCTCATGGAATCCCGCGGTGTCGTGGGCCCATCCGAGGGCTCCAAGGCCCGTGAGGTGCTGGTCAAGCCGGAAGAACTCGACACCATCATCTGGATGATCAAGGGCGCCGACCCAGCAGAGGCACCGAAGGAAATCCAGGACGAGATGGCGCAGTCTGAATCGGCGGAAGATTCTTCCGCCGACGATGCCTCCGCCCCAAGTGGCGAGGACACGCGCACTGTCCAAGTGACGTATAACCCGTCCTCCGGCGCCTTCTAGGCAATAAGTTTCTCGCCCCACCGCAGCCATTGCGGTGGGGCATTAACTTTTGTGTAAGATAGTACAAGTCTTGGAGGGGAGTACCCCGTTCCACAGCGATGATCGTCAACACGGCAACTCCGCAGGGAAATGAGTTCCCGGTCTCGCTGGCTCGCAGTAGACGAGTTGGGGGAGACCTCCGGTCAAATCTTTTCTTACTCGACCGGAGGATATTTCTATATGCATGTCCCTTTGTGGATTTGGATACTAACCATCGCCGTCATCCTCGGCTTTTTCATCTTTGACTTCTTGAGCCATGTGCGTTCGCCGCACGAGCCCTCCATGAAGGAATCCGGCTTCTGGACCTTGTTCTACATGGGCATGGCCGTCATCTTTGGCGGTATCGTCTGGGTGCTGTGGGATCACGAGCACGCCATTCAGTTCTACACAGGCTGGGTGACTGAGCAAGCCTTGAGCGTGGATAACCTCTTCGTGTTCGCGCTGATCATGGGCGCGTTCAAGATTCCGCGCCGCTTCCAGCAAAAGGTGCTGCTCATCGGCATCGTCCTGGCGCTGGTATTCCGCCTCATCTTCATCATGCTCGGTGCTGCGATCATCCAGGCGTGGTCCGACGTGTTCTATCTGTTCGCAATCTTCCTCATCTACACCGCAGTCAAGCTCATCGTGGACGAGGTCACCGATGCTGAAGAGACGGACCCCAACGACATGCTGATCATCAAGTGGCTGCGCAAGGTCATCCACGTCACCCCGCGCTACCACGGTGACAAGCTGACCCACCGCGAGGAGTCCGGGTCAAAGAAGGGCAAGCTGGCATTGACGCCTTTGTTCGTGGCACTGGTCGCCATCGGGCTTATCGACGTCATGTTCGCATTCGACTCCATCCCAGCCATCTACGGCATTACTTCGGAGCCGTTCCTGGTCTTTAGCACCAACGCCTTCGCGCTGATGGGCCTGCGTCAGATGTTCTTCCTCATCGATGGCCTGCTCGAGCGCTTGGTTTACCTGCCTTATGGCTTGGGTATCATCCTGGGCTTCATCGGCGTGAAGCTGCTCTTCCACGCGCTGCATGAGAACAACCTGTCGTTTATCAACGGCGGTGAAAACGTGGAGGCTATCCCGGAGATTCCGACCTTGGTCTCCCTGCTCGTCATCGTCGGCGTGCTGGGGCTTACCGTCGCGGCTTCTGTCCTTAAGAACAAGCGCGACGAAGCGCAGGGCGGCATCACCGTGTCCCACAACCACTATGACTGGGACGAAGAGGGCAACAAGATCGTCCGCACCAAGTCGGGCGAGTTCGTCGGTAAGGCAGCCGATCTTCCGGAGACCGAACTGCCCTAACCTTTAAGCAAAAGAGTTAATCACCGGGTTCCATTCGCGGAATGCGCGCGCGGTAACAGCGCCGCAGACAAAGAATGGATCTTGGTCCATAATTTTGATGGCTTCGGCAACCTCGGTGGCCTCATCGGCAAATTGTAAAACGATGAGCGCACCGCCCTTGGAATCAGTAAAGGGGCCGGAGCCTAAAATTATGCCCTTTTCATTTAGATCACCGATGAATTCGCGGTGCGCTGGGCGGTTTTCCGCGATGGCTGGATTTTGCGGGTTGTATTCGTAGCTGACTGCGAAGTATTTCATGAACTTATCTTAAAGAGATGGGGGAGTTTGCCGCAGCGGCTTTAATAGGACAGGTAGGATAAAGTCCGTGAATCACTCTAGGGCTCGGCAGAAAACGGCGGCGGCGTCGGATGTAAATCCCCACGTTTCCAACTGGAATCTACCCAATATCCTGACGAGCTTGCGCATCTTATTCATCCCCGTATTCGTCTGGTTGGTGCTGGCCGGCCACGACTGGTGGGCGTTTGGTGTATTCGCCGCGTTGATGATTACGGACAAACTCGATGGCGACATCGCCCGTTCCCGTGGCCTCATCACCGACTTCGGCAAAATCGCCGACCCTATCGCAGACAAAGCCTTAATGACCGCGGCCTTCGTCTGCCTTAACATCATCGGCGTTTTGCCGGTATGGGTCACCGTGGTCATCCTTGTCCGCGAATTCGGCATCACCTTCTGGCGCATGGCCCTTCTGCGCCAGGGCAAGGTTGTCCCAGCGTCTAAAGGTGGCAAGCTCAAGACCGTCCTGCAGTCCCTTGCCGTGGCGATGTACCTGTGCCCGCTGCCGAGCTGGATGGACATTCCTTCCTTCGTGGTCATGCTCATCGCCGTCGTGGTCACCGTGGTAACGGGCGTGCAGTACCTCATCGACGGTAGGAAGCAGAACTCCTGATGTCTGCGCCCGCGCTTGTCGATGCCCTGCGCAACCGCCACCAGACCGTATCCTTCTGCGAGTCCTTGACTGCCGGCCTAGCGGCGGCCACGCTCGCTACGGTGCCGGGGGCGTCGGCAGTCTTGCGCGGTGGATTAGTAACTTATGCCACCGAGGTGAAGTCTCACTTCTTGTCGGTTCCGGTGGAGGAGTTGGAAGCCCAGGGAGTGGTCTCAGCCGAAACCGCGCAGGCGATGGCCGAGGCTGCGGTGCGCGAGACCGGCGCGGACTGGGGGCTATCGCTGACAGGCGTGGCAGGACCTGACCCGCAAGAGGGCAAATCCGCGGGAACGGTCTTCGTGGGCATCGTTGGCCCCGGGGTTCCTGCCCATGGCATACAACTGCAGCAGCTATCGGGCAGCCGTAACGCGATTCGTGAAGCCGCCGTGGAAGAGGTCTTGAGCCTGCTTCTATCAACTTTGAAAGAAAAATAGGATTTTCGGGAACAAAGCCGGCCGCAGCGCCGTTGTACAGATTGATGAACACTACTACTGCACTTCTTGAAAAGCCTTTCAACGCCTCGGCAGGTGCTGTTGAGGCTCCCAAACGCGCGCCGGAGCCGCTGCTGCGTGAGGCTCTGGGGCTGACCCTTCGCGCATTCCGCGCCGACAAGGGCGTGACCCTGCGCGAACTTGCTAGCGTCGCGCGTGTTTCCCCAGGCTACCTTTCGGAGCTCGAGCGCGGCCGCAAGGAAGTTTCCTCCGAGCTTTTGGCCTCCGTCTGCCACGCTCTAGAGGTCAGCGTTTCTGACGTCTTGATTGAGGCTGCAGGTTTCATGGCGCTGCCGTCCATGGACGAGGAACTGGCAACCACCGCACCTGCTGCTTCGGAGCTTTAAAACTCTCCGCGTCTCACAGTGAACTTTATGCCTTCGGGCACCACAGTGGGGCGCGGATTTCGTTAGTATTGGTGGGGTAACGAAACACTTTTAGTCACGCGTTAAACGCAACTTAGGAAGGCTTAAACACACTAATGGCGAATCCATTTTCCAAGGCATGGAAGTACCTGATGGCACTCTTCGATTCCAAGATCGAAGAAAACGCTGATCCCAAGGTGCAGATCGAGCAGGCCATCGAGGACGCACAGCGCCAGCACCAGGAGCTTTCGCAGCAGGCAGCCGCTGTCATCGGTAACCAGCGTCAGCTGGAGATGCAGCTCAACCGCCGCCTGAATGAGATTGAGAAGCTGCAGGGCAATACCCGCCAGGCGCTGGAGCTTGCTGATAAGGCTCGCGCTGCAGGTGATAACACCAAGGCCACCGAGTACGAGAATGCCGCAGAGGCCTTCGCCGCGCAGCTGGTTACCGCAGAGCAGTCTGTGGAAGACACCAAGAAGCTCCACGATCAAGCCCTTCAGCAGGCAGAGCAGGCCAAGAAGGCCGTCGAGCGCAATGGCATGGCCCTGCGTGAAAAGGTCAACGAGCGTTCCAAGCTGCTTTCCCAGCTCGAGCAGGCGAAGATGCAGGAGAAGGTCTCCGAGTCTCTCAACTCCATGAACGAGATGACCGCTAACGGCAACACTCCGTCTTTGGATTCCGTCCGTGACAAGATTGAGCGCCGCTACACCAAGGCCCTAGGCCAGGCGGAGCTGGCGGAGAACTCCGTGGCTAACCGCATGCACGAGGTGGAGCAGGCAGGCGTGCAGCTGGCCGGCCACTCCCGTCTGGAGCAGATCCGTGCAGAGATGGGTTCCTCCAAGGCTGTTGAGGGCAGCTCCCAGCAGGCAATCGAGGGCAACCGCACCGCTGGTTCTGCAGCGGACCAGGCGGCGCAGCCAAACGCCGCTGCTGACGACGCCGTCCAGGCCCGCCTGCGCGAACTGCGCGGCGAGCAGTAGCCTTTAGCTTTAAAAGACCCTCGAGAGAAGTTCTCGAGGGTCTTTGTGGATCTAGACGGTATCTAGACGGTATCTAGTCGCCCACGCCGCGGGCTTGGAGTGCCTCGCCCATGGCTCGGGCGCGGCGTATCGAACGGATGACCACCGGAGTACCGAAAGCCAGCAGGGAAGTGCCCGCACCGCGGGCCTTGCGGGCGTCCATGACCTCTTGAACCGTGCCGAGCATCAGCGGCAGGAGGCGGATCGTAAGTGACATCGCCAGGCTGATGTTTTCCACCGGCAGCCCCAGCTTGCCAAGAGGCGCGAGCGCCTTCTCAAAAGACTCCATCATCTCCGAGACTTTGGTAGTCAGCGTGAGGAGCACTGCCGCGACGATGGCGGCATAAATGCTAAAGAAAGTAGTCACCGCCGTTTCAAGGTCTTGCTGCCACCATTGCAGCGCCGCCAGCGCTACGAGCAAATAGAGCGGGGGATAAAGCTGGTTCCAGGCCACGCGCGCAGGGATACGCGCGAGCGGGTAGACCGCAAGCGTGACTACCGCGCAGACCACGGCTACGGGAATGGTCTTTGCAAAAATCGTGGTGCTGATGATGAAAGCGATGAGCACCACAAATTTCACCCACGCCGGCAGGCGGTGGATGAAGGTATCGGCATCGACATAAAACCCAAGCGGAATATTCTGTGGCACGAATGTCTCCCTTTTCTACAGCGGGCGGGAGGCCATCAGGGAGCGATAGAAGTCGATGACCTCAGCGGGCACGCCGTCGGCAGCAATGCGGTGCTCATCGATGCAAATGACTCGGTCGAAATCGTGGATGAAATCCAAGTCGTGCGTGACCACGATAAGCTGCTGCTCCAAGCGCGCAAACTCGCGGCGGATGCGGTCGCGGTTGCGCAGGTCCAAAAGAGTGGTGGGTTCGTCGGCGATGATAAGCACCGGCTCCATCACGAGAACCGCGGCCAAAGCCAGCAGCTGCTTCTGCCCGCCAGAAAGTGTATGCGGTGACTGGTCTGCCAGCTCGCGTAGCCCAAAGCGCTCCAGTGCAGCATCCACGCGTGCGTTCCGCTCGGCCTTGCTGAGCTTGAGCCGACGCAGCGAAAAGGCGACGTCGTCACGCACGTTCGGCATCACAATTTGGTTCTCCGCATCGGAGAAGACAAAACCGACCTTGCGGCGGATTTCTTTTCCGTGGCGGGCGACATCCGCGCCGTCGACAAGCACGGTGCCCGAGGTGGGCTCGCCTAGGCTATTGATGAGGCGGGTGAGCGTGGATTTACCGCCGCCGTTCGCGCCGATGATGGCAATGCGCTGCTCAGAAAGCGTGAGGTTTATATCGCTTAAAACCTCTTCCTCGTCGAAAGCGACGCTGACGTTCTGGAACTCGATGGTGGACATTTATGCCTTCTTGGGCTTGCGTCCCATCAGATCCGGAAACGCCGCGTGCACGCCAATCGCGATAACGACCATGACCGCCAGCTTTAGTGCGTCAGGGCCCAGGAAAGGAATCTGCGCGAGTGCGGCCTCGCCCCAGCCCATGCCCGCGCGCAAGGCCATGCCGATGGTGCCGCAGGCGTATTGCACGAGCAGGCTGACGATGCCCGCGAGCGCAATGACGATGCACATGCCGGCCTTGTTGCGCGGGGCGCGGTAAGCAATCGCGCCGCCGATGGCAGGGGAGATGACATAGCCCGCGATGTAGCCCACAGTAGGCCCGGCCAGTGCGCTCAAAACGCTGCGGCCGCCTGCCAGGACCGGTAGGCCAACGAGACCTAGAACGATGAAAAGTAGGCCTACGTAGAAGCCACGGCGCCCGCCCAAAA
The DNA here is from genome assembly GCF_001807315.1 of Corynebacterium sp. HMSC06D04. Lineage (NCBI taxonomy): Bacteria > Bacillati > Actinomycetota > Actinomycetes > Mycobacteriales > Corynebacteriaceae > Corynebacterium > Corynebacterium sp. HMSC06D04. The sequence goes on along the minus strand of NZ_KV788559.1, from coordinate 52,099 downwards.
TCAGGCCAGCAAGGGTGATGACGGCGTTCTGCAAAACGATCGGAACGCCGGAGACCGGGCTGGGGATCGAAACAAACGCGAAGACAATAATGAGAGCGGTAAAGACGGCAACGTAAGCGATGTCGCCCGCGACAGAGTTCTTCTTCATGTTGGGCAGATTACACGCCTGGCATTGCGGCTGGGAAACTCGCCTTTTGAACGGCGTTCAGGCGGGTGTGTTGAGCAGGGACTGGGGCTTGGAAGTTCGGCCTGTAGGATAGCGGGCATGCGATTGACGGAGTATCACCAACTGATAGTCGATGAATTCGGTGAATCCGAAGGCAAGTGGATAAGCCACTCCCACGTGCTGGCTAAATACGGTGAAACCGCCGACGAGCTCATCGAACGCGGGGTAGACCCAGGCGAGGTGTGGGAAGGCCTGTGCGATGATTTTGGTGTTCCGGAAAACCGCCGCCTGGGCGTGGACTATCCCACGCTCTAGTTGTTCGAACGCATTCGAAGACTTGTGAGTTAAAAACCGGGCGGACACGCAGGGTTTGTATTTTAGTTTCGAACACTTGTGTGTAAGGTGGTTTGGGGTGTCGGGCGTCGGCGCTAGCTTAGCTTTTGTTGCGGAACCGTAGGTGCGGTTTGGCAGTCTAAATCAATGAGCCTGTGGGATGCGCAGGTAAATCAACGTTAGGAATTAAAAATGGCAACGAAGAAGAAGTCCACCGCTGCGGCGGGCAAGGGAGATGACCGCCAGAAGGCGCTCGACGCCGCGATGGCGATGATTGAGAAGGATTTCGGTAAGGGTGCTGTTATGCGCCTTGGTGACGACGAGCGTCCCCCAATCCGCGCGATTTCCTCCGGCAACACCGCCATCGACATCGCACTGGGCATCGGCGGATTCCCGCGCGGGCGCATCGTGGAGATTTACGGCCCGGAGTCCTCGGGTAAGACCACCGTTGCGCTGCACGCGATTGCGTCTGCGCAGAAGGAAGGCGGCATCGCTGCGTTTATCGACGCCGAGCACGCCCTCGACCCTGAGTACGCTCGCCTTTTGGGCGTGGATACGGATAACCTGCTGGTTTCTCAGCCGGATACCGGTGAGCAGGCGCTGGAAATCGCCGACATGCTCGTGCGTTCCGGCGCTATCGACATCATCGTTATCGACTCCGTCGCGGCCCTTACCCCGAAGGCGGAAATCGAAGGCGAGATGGGTGACTCCCACGTCGGCCTGCAGGCCCGCCTGATGTCCCAGGCGCTGCGCAAGATGACCGGCGCGCTGTACAACTCCGGCACCACCGCCATCTTCATCAACCAGTTGCGCGAGAAGATCGGCGTCATGTTCGGCTCCCCGGAGACCACCACCGGTGGTAAGGCGCTGAAGTTCTACGCTTCCGTGCGCTGCGATATCCGCCGCATCCAGACGCTTAAGGATGGCCAGGATGCGATTGGTAACCGCACCAAGATCAAGATTGTGAAGAACAAGGTTTCCCCGCCTTTCAAGATCGCCGAGTTCGACATCATGTACGGCGAGGGTATTTCGCGTGAGTCCTCCATCATCGACCTTGGCGTGGAGCACGGCTTTATCAAGAAGTCCGGTTCCTGGTTTACCTACGAGGGTGACCAGCTGGGGCAGGGTAAAGAGAAGGCCCGTAACTTCCTGAAGGAAAACAAGGACCTGGCTGATGAGATCGAGAAGAAGATCTTCACCAAGCTGGGCATCGGCGCCGCGGCCGCGACGGGGGAGGAAGTCCACATGGACGTGCCCGGTGCGGACGATTCCTTGACGGATGACGCCGTCGATTTGGTTCCGAACGTCGACTTCGACGACGACTAAATGTCAAAGCCCGCCCCAGAAAAGCTCGAAAAGCTTCGCCAAGCGCTTGCCGAATATGAATCCGGCGCCGCTGGAGGCGGGCTTTTTGATGCCGAAGCAGAAGAAGCCAAAGCCAAGGTGCGCTCCCGCGCGCTGTTGCTGCTGGATCAGCGCGCGCGTTCGCGTAAGGAATTAAGTGACCGCCTCCTTGCCCTCGAATTCGACGCCGAGGTAGTGGAGATGGTCCTCGATGACCTAACGCACGTGGGTCTGCTTGACGACGCCACCTTTGCCAAAGAGTGGGTGCGCCAGCGCCATGCCCGCAGAGGTAAATCCGCGCGCGTGCTAGACCGCGAGCTGCAGGAAAAGGGTGTGTCCCAAGCCCTGCGGGGTGAGGCCTTGGAGCAGGTGACGGAGGAATCTGAGGAGTCCATTGCCCAGGCCCTGGCGGTGAAGAAGGCGCGCTCTGTGAAAACGGCGCCGACGGATCGGGCGGAGCGTGATAAATACTTGCGCCGCATCGTAGGCGTGCTGGCGCGGCGCGGTTTCAACCAAGGCATGTCCATGCGGATTGCCATTGCGGCGCTGGATGCGCGCATCGCGGAGCTGGAATCCTAGGGTTTATGAGTTGGCTGCTTTGGCCGATAGAATGACCCGACGTGAGTAATCCCCAGACTGAGGCGCCCCGCACCTACGAAGTGCGTACTTTTGGCTGCCAGATGAACGTGCACGATTCCGAGCGCATCTCCGGCTTGCTGGAGGAGGCAGGCTACTGCGCAGTCGACTCCGGCGACGAGCCCGACCTCATCGTCTTTAACACCTGCGCGGTGCGTGAGAACGCAGATAAGCGCCTATACGGCACCCTGGGCGCATTGAAGAAGACCAAGGAGAATCACCCCGGCATGCAGATTGCCGTGGGCGGCTGCTTGGCGCAAAAGGACAAAGACACCGTCCTCGATAACGCGCCGTGGGTCGATGCGGTCTTTGGTACCCACAACATGGGTGCCCTTCCTACGCTGCTCGAACGCGCGCGCCACAATGACGAGGCCCAGGTGGAAATCGTTGATTCCCTCGAGGCTTTCCCTTCCGTGCTCCCTGCAAAGCGCGAGTCTGCCTACGCTGGCTGGGTCTCGGTCTCGGTGGGCTGCAACAACACCTGTACTTTCTGCATCGTTCCTTCCTTGCGCGGTAAGGAAGAGGACCGCCGCCCGGGCGACATCCTGGCCGAGGTCAAGGCACTGGTAGACCAAGGCGTTTCCGAGGTCACCCTGCTGGGCCAAAACGTCAACGCTTATGGCGTGAACTTTGCAGACCCTGACCTACCGCGCGATAAGTTCGCGTTCTCGAAGCTGCTGCGCGAGGTGGGAAAGATCGAGGGCTTGGAGCGTCTGCGCTTTACCTCGCCGCACCCGGCAGAATTTACTTCCGACGTCATCGACGCTATGGCCGAGACCCCAGCCGTGTGCCCGCAGCTGCACATGCCGCTGCAGTCTGGCTCCGACCGCATCTTGAAGGAGATGCGCCGGTCTTATCGTTCGAAGAAGTTCCTCGCCATCCTGGATGAAGTCCGCGAGAAGATGCCGCATGCGGCCATCACCACTGACATCATCGTCGGCTTCCCAGGCGAGACCGAAGAGGACTTCGAGGCCACCATGGAAGTGGTAAAGCGCGCCCGTTTTGCCTCCGCTTTTACCTTCCAGTATTCGCCGCGCCCGGGTACCCCGGCGGCGGAGATGGAAAAGCAGGTCCCGAAGCACATCGTGCAGGAGCGCTTCGAGCGCCTCGTCGCGCTGCAAGACTCCATCCAGGCCGAGGAGAATGCGAAGCTGGTTGGCACCGACGTTGAGCTGCTGGTGCAGGCCGAGGGCGGCCGCAAGGCTGACAAAACTCACCGCCTGACCGGACGTTCCCGCGACGGCCGCCTCGTGCACTTTGCGCCTATCGACGCCGCCGGGACCGACATCAGCGCAGATATCCGCCCAGGCGACGTCGTGCATACCACCGTCACCGATTCCGGTTCCTTCTTCCTCGTGGCTGACTCCGGCGTTACCGAGCACCGCCGCACTAAGGCCGGCGACATGTCCGCAGCAGGTCAGACCCCAACCACCGCGCCTATCGGCGTAGGTTTGGGGCTACCGCAGGTTGGCGCCCCCGCCACCCAAGATTCCTGCGGCTGCTAAAGGAGTATTTCATGAGCAATCAGTACGACACCGCCCACGCCGCCGAGCGCGCTGCCTCCCAGAAGATGGAACTGGGAGGCTACAAAACCGCGCTCATTACAGCGGTTGTCGCGTGGGTGGCGTACCTGGTTCTGCCCTATGCCGGCACCGCCAACGGCTGGGAGGTTCTTGGTCTGGGCAGCACGAGCGTGAAGATTTCCATCATTGAGAACATCTCGGGGTGGTGTGCCCTGCTGGGCATCGGCGTGCTGACCAGCCTCACCGTCATCACCCGCCGCTTAAACTTCGGCCTTGCTGCATGGATGCTGGTGGCAATCTCGCTGTTTCTTAACCTCTGGGGCTTCTGGTACCGCGGCTCGACCGCTAACGGCGCCTCCATCGGCATGTGGGTCGGCGTGCTCGCTAGCCTGATTGCATTCTTGGCGTACTGCCGTGTGGCCTTTAGGCGCAGCCCCGAGCAGATTGCAGCGGCCGAAAAGGCCCGCGCCGCAGCCAGCTCCCTCGATCAAGTCGGCGTCCTGCAGACGGAGGCCGCGACCACACTTCCTCCGGAGGAGAATCCGCTGCTTATCGACGACCGGCGCCGCCGAGCGCACAAGCGTTAAGCTCCGAATTTAACTCCGGAGATGCAGCTCCCAGGCTGAGGACGTGGAAATAACCTTCGCGCCTAGGTGCTTATAGATGCGGTTCATCGCCGGGTCCGCATCCGCGACCGAGCAATATGCCCGGCGCGCGTCCGGCCACCAGTGCGCGACCTCGTGCAGTGCATGCAGTTTCGCAGCCGTGGCCAGTCCGCGTCGACGCCTATCGCGGGCGGTGACCGTCAGCGTCCACTCACAGACCTCCGGGTCCGCATCCGCGTGCCGGGAAAGCTCCGTCAGCGCCACGATACGCCCGGCTTCCTCGATCGCAACCAGAAGAGTATGCGAGCGCCGTGCCCGCAGCCTGCGATGCGCCTCCTCCAAACGCTGCGCGGTCCAGTAAATAGGCTCGGTGCTCAAATCGCCGTAGACCGCATCCGTGGAGGCCACGGTCAAAAGCTCCAGGATGTCATCCAGATACTCAGCGGGGATGTCATAGTCGGCAAAGACGTGAAATTTACGCGAGGCCACCGGGAAAGGCCGCGCCGGCGTATCCGGAAACTCCACGAACATCTGGTGCTCGGCGTGCTTTTGTGCAAAGCCCCGCGCGATATACGGGCCCGAGAACGGGTCATAAGAGTAGTCCGCATCGGCAGGGTAGAGCATGCCTACCTGTGCGACGCTGCGGCCGAGCTTATGGGCCAGGTCGAGGGCGGCGTCGACAAGCTGCTCGGCTACCCCGTACGCTTCCGCGGACAGCTCCTCGCCGGGCATGGGCAGCAGGCCCGCCGCGAGAACGCACTCGATTTCCGCATTCTGTGTTTCTTCAAGAAGAGGCAGCGAGATATGGATGAAGCCGTCGAAATCCAACTCCGGGCTGGGCTCCACCGCGGAAATAGTGGGCAAGCCCAGCGCGCCCACCTCCAGTGGGGTAGGAGAAGTTAGCCCAAAGAGATAGGTCTGCGACTCGTTCGAGCCCTGCAGGCGCTGGACCACCCGCGAAGGCGCAGAAGATGCGGCTGGGTCACCGCTGGCCTCCTGCGCATACAGGTTCGCGTCGAAGACGAAGCTACGGACGCAATCTGCTGGCTCTCCGCGGCCGGGGACAATCTGGACGAGCAAATTATTTGTCATTTACAGCAGCTGCCGCTGCGTCCGCGAACTCCTGCCACTGCGCGGCCTGGGCGCGCAGGTCCTGCTCCTTCTTGGCGTTGCCCTTGGCAGCGGCGGCGTCGGCTTGCGCGTTTAGATCGTCGACCTTGGACTGGAACTGCGCCACGCGTGCCTGAGCTTCGGGGTCGGTACGACGCCACTCGGAATCCTCCGCGGCGGAAACGCGCTTTTCCAGGGCCTCAATCTTGGCCTCGTATTCACGGACCTGGTTGCGTGGGACGAATCCAATTTCCTCCCACTTTTCTTGCAGCTCGCGCAGCTTCGCCTTAGCGGCCTCGATGGACTTGGAAGGATCGATTTGCGAGTCGTATTCCGCAATCAGGGCGTCCTTCGCCTGCGCGTTGGCGGCGAATTCCTTATCGCGCTCGTCGTTGACGGCGTTGCGAGCGGAGAAGAAGTGGTCCTGCGCAGCGCGGAACTGCGCCCACAGCTTGTCATCGGCCTCGCGCGGGGCGCGGCCGGCGGCCTTCCACTCGGTCATCAGGTCACGGTAGGCGCGCGCGGTGGCTGCCCAGTCGGTGGAATCCTGCAGCGCCACGGCGCGCTCGACGAGCTCTTCCTTGCGCTTGCGGGCCGCCGCGCGGTTGCGGTCTAGCTCCGCGAAGTGCGCTCCACGACGCCTATTAAAGGAGTCGCGTGCGCGCGAGTAGCGCTTCCAGAGGGCGTCGTCAGTCTTGCGGTCGATTCCGCGAATCTGCTTCCACTCCTCGAGGATGGCGCGGATGCGATCTCCCGCGGCCTTCCACTCGGTGGAGTTCGCTGCGATGTCCTCGGCCTCTGCCGCGAGCTTCTCCTTGGCCGCGATGCCTTCCGTGCGGCGGCGCGCTTTATCGGCCTGCGCCTGCTCGCCGGCGCTTACGGAGTGTTCGATGACAGCGCCCAAACGCTTGTCCAAGGCCGCAATATCGCCGATAACGGCAGCGGTAGGCAAAGACTCCCGCAGCTCCGCGGCGGTGGCCTTGATGGTTTCCGCCTCGCCCGGGTGCGCTTTCAAACGTGTTTCCAGCAGCTCAATCTCGGTGGAAAGGTCATCGTAGCGGGCACCATAGTGCGCCAAGCCCTCAGCCGGGGTGCCGGCCTTCCACTCGCCAATCTTGCGTTCGCCTTCGGGAGCATTGACGAAGACGGAACCGTCTTCCTCCACGCGGCCCCATTTGGCCGGATCATTCTTTGCGACCTTAGCCGCCGGCTGTGCGCCCGGGCGAGGGCCTGGACGAGCACCCTTCTTGGGCATTGCACCTGGGGTTGGGATAGACATGGTTGAAACCGCCTTTATGAAAGTCGCGCCGCGCGTCACGGCTGCCTAGAGTGTTCTCCCTAACAGTACCTTCTCCTGCATTAGGATGAGTGAGCAATGTTAAATCTTTTGATTATGCCTTCCTCGCCGGCCTTGGCGGAGGAATTATCTCCTGCAGATGCCCCTAGCCGCGCGCTATTAGGCGCAGCTCGGCAGCTGGTCCGCGAATACGCGTCGGCCAATGAGGAGCTGGTGTTAGACATCGTTGGCTCCAGGGATGCACGCTGGCATACGGCACATACAGGTTCACTGCGCGCGTGGGGCGCCCCGAGCGTGCAGCTGGGCGAGGGCAATTACCTGCCGGAGCTTATGGCGCGCTACATGCTTGCAGACGGTCCGGATTATCGCGTGGGCGAGGTCCGCGAGCACCTAGGCACCCCGCGCGCGGGCGTTCTCACCATCGTGTGCGTAGACGGCAGTGCCGGGCTTACCCAACGCGCGCCGCTCGCGCTTATCGACGCCGCCCCCGCGGCCGCCCGGTGGTGCGAATCCCTGCTAGCGGGCGCGGACGAAAGCTGCGATGAAGAAAAGCTGCGGGCCGCCGGCGTCGAGGAGACTGCTCTGTGGGCAGAGCTCGCGGCGTTGCAGCCGGTAAAAGCGGAACTGCGCGCGGCGGATTCGACGCTGGGCGTTGGACGATATGTGGCGGGGTGGCAATGTTAAGACCAATCGCAGTCGTAGGGCCTACGGGTTCGGGTAAAAGTGACTTGGGCGTGCAGCTCGCGCATGAGCTAGACGGCGAGGTTGTCAACGTCGATTCCATGCAGCTCTACCGCGGCATGGACATCGGCACGGCGAAGCTCACGATGGAAGAACGCGAGGGCATCCCGCACCACCAGCTTGACGTCTGGGAGGTCACGGAGAAGGCCTCCGTCGCGCGTTATCAAGCAGACGCCATTTCCGACGTCGAGGCGATCATGGCCCGCGGCAAAACGCCCATCCTCGTGGGTGGCTCGATGCTCTATGTCCAAGCGCTCGTCGACGACTGGCAGTTTCCACCCACCGACCCTGCAGTTCGCGCGAAGTATGAGCAGCGGAGGGTGGAAATCGGCGTCGATAAGCTGCACGCGGAGCTTGTAGAAGTAGATCCGGCCGCGGCCGCCATCATCGAGGACAAGGACCCGCGGCGCACCGTCCGTGCGCTGGAGGTCATCGAGCTAACCGGCAAACCCTTCAAGGCCAGCCAACCCCCGAAGGACGCGCCGCCGCGCTGGAACACGCTGCTGCTGGGCCTGCGCACGCAAGCAGATTGGCTCAACCCGCGCATCGAGCTGCGCAGCCGCCGCATGTTCGAACGCGGGCTCGTAACGGAGGTCGAGCGCCTGCAAACACAAGGCCTCGTAGAAGATTCCACCGCCGGCCGCGCCATCGGCTACGCGCAGGTATTCCAAGCTCAGCGAGGAGAGCTGACCTGGGACGAAGCCATAGAGCGCACGATTACCGGAACGCGGCGCTACGTGCGCCGCCAACGCTCCTGGTTTAACCGCGACAAGCGCATCAACTGGCTGGATGCGGCCGCCGATACGCGCGGGCAGGCGCTGCGTATTATTGAGGCATGAAATTTGCCAAGGGACACGGTACGGAAAACGATTTCGTCATCATCGAAGACCATGACGGCCAGCTAGAGCTTAGCCCCGAGCGCGTGCAGCGCCTGTGCGATCGCCGCGCCGGAATCGGCGGGGATGGCCTGCTGCGCGTGGTCCGCGCGGGCGCGCTGGGGGAGCCGCTCGCCGAAGGAATTGCTGACGAGGATTGGTGCATGGACTACCGCAACGCCGATGGTTCCGTCGCCGAAATGTGTGGCAACGGCACTCGCGTCTTCGCCCACTGGGTGCGTTCCCGCGGCTTGGTGAATGCCGATTCCTTCACCGTCGGCACCCGTGCCGGTGCGAAAACGGTGACGGTGCATTCCTTCGATGAGTTCGAGGCGCAGGTTAGCGTGGAGATGGGTGCTGCGCGGGTAACCGGAGTTTCCACGGCGTCGATGGCAGGCGAGAGCTTTGCGGGCCTCGGTGTCGACGTGGGCAATCCGCACCTGGCAGCGGTCATCCCGGGGCTTTCGGCAGAAGGCCTGGCCGAGATGACCTTCGAGCAGCCGACTTTCGATGAGTCCTTCTTTCCCGAGGGAGTCAACGTTGAGGTGCTGACTCAGCTTGCTGAAGGCGCCGTTTCCATGCGTGTCTTCGAACGCGGCGTCGGAGAGACCCGCTCTTGCGGCACCGGCACCGTGGCGGCCGCATGCGCCGCGCTTGCCGACGCCGGCTACGGCACCGGCACCGTCAGCGTCCATGTTCCCGGCGGCACGGTGGAAGTGGAGATCTTCGACGAAGACTCGCGTCTTACCGGCCCTTCGCGCATCGTGGCAACTGGCGAGACCGCGCTTTAGTCTTTGTAGTGCGTGCCGAGGGAAAGGGCCGCGCGGCGGGCGGCGAGCCAGGTCTCGCGCAGCTCGGTGGCGCGGTCATCGGTAACCCTTAAGAGGGATTCCAGCTCGTCGGTTTCGATGTCTGTGCGGTATACGCGGATGTCCAAGCGGCTTAAAAATCGCTTGGCACCGTTTAATTCGTAGCGGAAGGCCTCGATGGTGGGATCCGTGCAATCCAGATCCAGCAGCGCGGGGCGGTGCAAAGTGCGGTCTGCAATGGCATCGGTATTTTGCGAATTGCAGAAGGCGTCGAATTCAGCGATCACGTCGCGGATATCGTCCGCGGAAAGATCGATGGAGGTGCGCAGGGCGGCGTGCTCGGAGGCGTCGGGACGTGCAGAGGCGAAAAGCCATATGGCGCCTGCCACCAAGAGCGCAATGAAAAGGCCAGGCAGTTTCAGGGTCACGATGAGCGCAACGGCTGCCACCACCGCGAGGGTGACGGCGAGCATATGACGCCCTGTCGAGTCCATACCTGGCCCTTCTTCGTTTTATTTAGTGGCATCCGCCAGAACCGCAGGAGCAGCCGCCGTCGGAGCCGCAGCCGCCGGTGGGCATTTCGATTGAAGCCGTCAGCATACCAGTTCCAGCCAGAACTTCATCCTTGGCGGGAAGCTTACCGAAGCTGGCCGGTAAGCAGAGGTCGAACGGGAAGACGCCGTCCATGACCAGGTGCATGAACTTTTCGCCGGTAAGCTGGTTTTCGCGCCACTCGGATTCCATCACGCGGGCGGCGAATCGGCAGCCCGGGGTAGGCGCCGCTGCGCCGGAACCCTTCGCGACAATCTCTGCGCCTTCAGACTCGAAGGCCGCCGGGTAAGTATCAAACTCCGCCTCGTAGTCTGCGGCGGAGGCATAGCGTTTCACGCCGAAGCCCATGACGCTAAGGCCTACCTGCTGCCACGGCTGGGTTTCTTCGTCTGCCAGCAGTGGACCCTGCGCGAGGTTAGCGGTGGCCTGTGCGAGAACAGTGCCGAATGGGTCCAGGATTTCCATGAAAGCCAGCACGTCGTTGACCATGGACACATGCGCAAAGCCCTGCGTCACGGAATCGAAACCGATGTAGGTGGCAAAAGGCTCGACCGCGAGAATATTGATCTGCGCTCCGGACGGGTCCGCGAATTGGATGAGCTGACCGTCGCGGATCTCGCCGGTGACGGTGAGCTGGTTGGTGGAAATGGCTGCCTCAACGGCGTCTTGCCAACGCACAAAGTTCAGGCCAATTGCCTGCATCTCAGTATTGGCAGTGGAGGCGGGGGAAGTTTCGGTCATAGTGGCTATTGTATCTCCGCGGGCTTTAGCTACTAAAAATTGGGGTTTTAAGCCTGCGACGTGCAAGAATAAAAGCAACATGAACGAAAATCACGAAGAACTTCTCGCGCAGGCTTTTGGTGAGGAATTCCAGCCCACCACGGGCGACCTCGACCTAGCCGAGCGCAACGCCTTTCGCCGCGTTTCCACCACCATCCGCGCTGAGGACACCACCGACGGCTATGAGGTGGAGTACCGCAAGCTGCGCCTCGAGCAGGTCGTACTCGTGGGCGTATGGACCGAAGGCACCGTCGCCGAAGTAGAGGCCACCATGGCCGAGCTTGCCGCGCTAACCGAGACCGCCGGCGCCGAAGTCGTAGAAGCGATTTACCAAAAGCGCGAAAAGCCCGACCCTGGCACCTACATCGGCCGTGGCAAGGTCCAGGAACTCAAAGAAATCGTCGAAGCCACCGGCGCCGACACCGTCATCTGCGACGGCGAACTGCAGCCCGGCCAGCTTTCCGCCCTAGAGCGCGAGCTCAACACCAAGGTCATTGACCGCACCATGCTGATTCTGGATATCTTCGCCCAACACGCGAAGTCCAAAGAGGGTAAGGCGCAGGTCTCGCTTGCACAGCTGGAATACCTCTATACCCATACCCGCGGTTGGGGCGGCAACCTCTCGCGCCAGGCGGGTGGCCGCGCGGGCTCTAACGGCGGCGTCGGCTTGCGCGGCCCCGGCGAGACCAAGATTGAGTCCGACCGGCGCCGCATCCGCTCCGAGATGGCGCGCCTGCGTAAAGAGCTGCGCGGAATGAAAACCGCACGTGATATCAAACGCTCAAAGCGTCAGGCGTCGACAATCGCGCAAATTGCCATCGCCGGCTACACCAACGCGGGCAAGTCTTCCCTCATCAACGCGATGACCGGCGCAGGCGTGCTGGTGGAAAACGCGCTTTTCGCCACCCTTGACCCAACCACCCGCCGCGCAGAGCTTGCCGACGGCCGCCAAGTCGTCTTCACCGACACCGTCGGCTTCGTGCGCCACCTGCCCACGCAGCTGGTGGAGGCCTTCAAGTCCACCCTCGAGGAAGTCTTGGCTGCCGATATCATGATGCACGTGGTCGATGGCTCCGACCCATTCCCGTTGAAACAGATCGAAGCTGTCAACAAGGTCATCTACGACATCGTGCAGGAAACAGGCGAGCAGGCGCCGCCGGAGATTATCGTCATCAACAAGATCGATAAGGCCGATCCGCTTGTGCTTGCTGAGATTCGTCACGTGCTCGACCGCGAGAACGTGGTTTACGTATCCGCGCACACCGGCGAGGGCATCGACGAGCTGACTTCGCGCGTTGAGCTCTTTCTCAACTCTCGTGATGCGCACGTGCGTTTGTTGGTTCCTTTTACCCGCGGCGATGTTGTCTCCCGTATGCATGCCGAAGGCACCGTTTTGGGTGAGGAGTACACAGGGGAGGGCACGCTTGTCGACGTCCGCCTGCCTGCATCCGTTGCCCACGAATTGGCGGAGTACGTTGCGGAAGAAGTTTCCTAAAACGCCGCTGGTGGGCCATAATGAAGGCTCGTGAGTACTTTTGGTTGGCGCCTGCACGGCGATGGTAAGAATATTGCACCTGGCGCGGTAGTAGCGCCGGAAGAACGCTTGAGCTGGGGCCGCACTATCGGCATCGGCATGCAGCACGTGGTGGCTATGTTTGGCGCCACGTTGTTGGTTCCCACCTTGACCGGTTTCCCGGTTAATACGACGCTGCTGTTCTCGGGCATCAGCACTATTTTGTTCCTGTTGATTACCCGCAATCGCCTGCCTTCCTACCTGGGCTCTTCTTTTGCCTTCATCGCACCGCTGACGGCGTCGCAGCAGTATGGCATCAGCGCGCAGGCCGGTTCCATTTTGGTGACCGGTGCAGTGTTGATGGCCGTCGGTTTCGTGGTGAAAGCCGCGGGGCGCCGTGTCTTGGATGCCGTGATGCCGCCGGCCGTGACTGGTTCCATCGTGGCGCTCATCGGCCTGAACTTGGCGCCGGCGGCCACGACAAACTTCCAGACCCAGCCGCTCGTTGCGGCGATTACCCTGGCTGCTATCGTCCTTGCAACCGTGGGCGGGCGCGGCATGGTCTCCCGCTTGGGCATCCTCATCGGCGTTGTCGTGGGCTGGGTCTTTGCGGCGCTTACCGGAAACCTAGCGGAAGGAACCGCGCAGACCATCCGCGATGCTGCCTGGATTGGCGTCCCGCAGTTCCACTCGCCGGAGTTTAAGTTCTCCGCCATCGCCGTGGCGCTGCCAGTGCTGGTGGTGCTGATCGCAGAAAACATCGGCCACGTTAAGGCCGTGTCTGAGATGACGAAGCGCGACCTCGATGACCTAGCTGGCGACGCGCTTATCGCCGACGGTCTCGGCACCGCCATCGCCGGTGGCTTCGGCGGCTCCGGCACCACAACTTATGCCGAGAACATCGGCGTTATGGCCGCGACCCGCGTGTACTCCACGGCGGCCTACTGGGTGGCTGCGGTCTTCGCCATCTGCTTGGCCTTCATCCCGAAGTTCGGCGCCCTGATTTTCACCATCCCCACCGGTGTGCTGGGCGGAGCGACTCTCGTGCTTTACGGCCTCATCGGCATGCTGGGCATCCGCATCTGGATGGATAACAAGGTCAACTTCAACAATCCGGTGAACCTGACCTGTGCTGCGGTGGCGTTGATTGCGGGCATCGGCAACCTGACGCTGAACGTGGGTTCCGTTTCCCTCGAGGGCATCGCTTGGGGCTCCATCGGCGTCATTGTGGTCTACCCTGCGGCGAAGTGGCTCTACGAAACCCTTGGTGAGGGCAAGGGCGCCAAGTACTAAAACGGGATACGTCACCAATCTCGCCCCTTTTCGGGGTGAATTTGGCGAAGTTATCCACAGGCCAAAAATTGTCTCTTGTGGGGCTTGGTGAGGGCTTTTTAGGCTTAAAAACCATGAACGCACTAGCAGACTTCCTCGCAGCCCAGGCGCCAGGCATGGCCATTCTTGCCGGCGCCCACGGGCGCAGCGAAGCACAGCTCGTGCAGCTCGGCGCGTCGAACTTACAGGCCCGCGAGCTTATCTATCTGGCGGGCATCTATTTTGGCCCCACCTCCTCTTCGCGCTGCCAGCGCAACGCGCAGGGCTCAGCGCATAGCCTGTCCACGCTGACGATGATCGAAGGCTACATTTCCCGTATTCCACGCCAACGCGATAAGTGGAAAGTACGGGAAACACTCTGCACCAGCACCCTTCCCGCGGACAAGCTGAAGGCAAAAGCCCGCGCGATGGCGAAAGAATACGCCAAGCAACCACAGGAAGGGGTGCGGATTACGCGGCGTCGCCAAGCGCTGTGGTCCCTGACCGTTACCGGCAAGCAGGACATGATTGCCGATATCTTCTCTGCCTTAAAACCCGAAGCGCCCGTCCAATCCTTTTACGAGGGATTCTTTTCCGGTGCGCACAAGCCGGTGGCGGGCTCCCACGTCGTCATCACTTTGGACGAGTTCGTGGAAATCGCGCAAGGCGGCGGGGAGGAAATCCAGCTGCGCATGACCAACGGCGCGAGCATTTCTGGCGCGGATTTCGTCTCCCGCGTGCTTTCCGCGCATGGATTGGTCAGCCTCGTGCATCCTTATGAAGGGCCGGTCAATCTTTATCGCACGCGGCGGTTTGCTAATGAAAAGCAGCGCCTGCTGGCCGCGGCCGAAAATCCCACGTGCGCGTGGCCGGGCTGTAATCACCCGGCGGATAGTGCGCAGGTCCATCACCTCACCTCTTGGGCTAGGGGAGGCGATACGAACATCGGAAACCTCGTTACCTGCTGTGCGTATCACAACGGAATAAATGACGACTCTCCGCCAGGAAGTTCGCCGAAAACTTCCCGTGGAAAGCTAGCTCGCATTCGCGGAAAAATCACCTGGTTGCCGCCGTGGGCTTCGCCGGTGAGCTAGAGCCCCCGCCACGCGCGGGCGCTTTGGCATGCTCAAAACTTAAAAAAGACTCCCAAGCTTTAAAGCTCGGAAGTCTTTTAACGCTAACGCTAGGAAGCGTCGAGGTCCTGCTCGATGAGAGCGGCGATCTTCTCGACTGCTTCTGCGTTCTCGGAGGTAACGGTAACTTCGTCACCCTGCTCAGCGCCCAGGGCCATGATCATCAGGGAGGAAGCTGCGTCGGTCTCTTCGTCGTCATCGCTGCCGACGAGGGTCAGCAGAATGTCTTCGTCATAAGCCTCTGCAGCGTCTGCGATGATGGACGCAGGACGTGCGTGCAGTCCGACGGAAGAGCCAACCTTTACGGTCTTAGATGCCATGATGATAAGTCCTTTCGATTATGTGAGATTTCGTGTCTACAAGTGTACGCGTTATGCCGCGGCCTTGGCAGCCTCCGCCTTGGCGGCTGCTTCCTCGACGGTCTTGTTCGGCCAGAACTGCTTCAGCGCGATGACCGCCAGCGCGGAAACCACGACGCCCGCCGCGATAGCCAGGACATAAGCCCAGGCCGGGTCGATGGCGAAGAAGACAAAGATGCCGCCGTGTGGGGCACGCGAACCGACGCTCAGGGCCATCGACAGTGCACCGGTGGTGGCGCCACCGAGCATCATCGCCGGGATGACGCGCAGCGGGTCAGCGGCAGCGAATGGGATGGCGCCCTCCGAGACGAAGGAGAGGCCGAGTAGCCACGCGGACTTGCCGTTTTCCTGCTCCGCCGGGGTAAACAGGTTCTTGCGCAGGAAGGTCGCAATCGATAGCGCAATCGGCGGAACCATGCCGGAGGCCATGACGGCGGCCATGATCTCCATGGAGGCCTGGTCACCAGTGGAAAGGCCGGCGGTGGCAAAGAGATAGGCCGCCTTGTTGACGGGGCCGCCCAGGTCGAAGCACATCATCAGACCGAGGATGATGCCCAGCAGCACGGCGGACGAGCCGGACATGGAAGAAAGCCAGTTCTGCAGGCCTTCCATAATTGCGGCCAGCGGAGCGCCGAGCAGCAGGTACATCAACAGACCTGTGATAAGGCTGGTCAGCAGCGGAATGATGACAACCGGCATCAGGGAACCGATCCAGCGCGGGACCTTCCAGTTGCCGATCCACATGGCGATGAGTCCCGCGATAAGACCAGTGACCAGGCCACCGATGAAGCCCGCGCCGAGGGCGACGGCGATGGCGCCGCCGGCGAAACCAGGAGCGATTCCCGGACGGCCGGCAAATGCGAAGGCGATATAGCCCGACAGTGCCGCAACGATAAAGCCCATGGCTGCTTGGCCGATGGCAAAGAGCACCGCACCGATATAGAGCAGCAAGCCGGAGCGGTCGAAGCTCATCATCTCGCCGTCGACCTCAACTTGGTGGCCGGGCAGGTTGGTCAACGAGTAGTTGGTGGAAATCGCCTGCCAACCGTTGGCCATGTCGTAGCCGCCGAAGAGGAAGCCGAGGGCGAGCAAAAGGCCGCCTGCGGCGACGAAAGGCACCATGTAGGACACGCCGGTCATGATCGCCTGCTGGATGCGCTTGCCCCAGCCGAGTGCTTCACCTTCTTCTCCGCTGCCTGATGCGCTTCCGGACGCGCTTTCCGATGCCGCCGTTCCCGCCACGCGCCGCGCATTCGGGTTCTTGGCGGCGGCGACGGCCTCATCGAGCATGACGCCGGGCTCGTTGATGGCGCGCTTGACGCCGGATTCGATGACGGGCTTGCCGGCGAAGCGTTCACGTTCGCGCACTCCGACGTCGGTGGCGAAAATGACGGCGTCAGCGGCGTCGATCACCGATTGCGAGACGGAGGCGTTATTCGAGGAGCCTTGGGTCTCGACGGTGAGGTTTATGTCGGTGCGCTCTGCTGCGGTTTGGGTCAGGGCGTCGGCAGCCATGTAGGTATGTGCGATGCCGGTGGGGCAGGCGGTGACCGCGACGATGTTGGTGGCTGCGTTCTCGGTAGTTGGTGTTGCGGTAGCGGACGCCGCCGTAGCGGTGGAAGTTGACGCCGCGGAAGTAGAATTCGCGGGTTTCTTGGGCTTTTCCGCGTTGACCACATCCAGCACCAGCTTGACGATTTCCTCCTTGGTCGCCGCAGTACGCAGCGCCTCGAGGAAGTCCTTCTTTACCAGCGCGCGGGCCAACTTGGAAAGGATCTTTAGGTGTGCCTTACCGCCACCGGCGGGGGCAGCGATGAGGAAGACCAAGTGGGCGTCACCGTCAGGACCGGAGAAATCGACGCCGCGGGAAAGTCGCGCGAAGGCCAGCGTTGGCTCGGTGACGACCTCAGAGCGGCAGTGTGGAATAGCAACGCCTCCGGGCACGCCGGTGCCAGCCTTGGCCTCGCGGTCGATGGCCGGTTGGGCGAGACCCTCGACGGAGGTCGCGCGCCCCGTCTCGTGCACCAGGGTGGCAAGGTTTGTGATGACAGATTCGACACTGTCGCCGAAATCGGCGTCCAACGCGACCAAGTCTGTCGTGATGAGATTGGATGCCATGAGGACACTCCTTTAATGATCAGAGTTGTAGTTAAACGCGGTTATAGGGTTAAAACTTTGGTTTCTGCGATATTGACTTGTGCAGGCTTTGGTAGCTGGGTGCCGGGCAGAGCCGCAGCGGCAGAACCGTAGGCCACGGATTGGCGCAAAGCTTCCGCAAAGTCCTTCCCTGCGCGGCGGGCCAAAATATAGCCCGCAAGTGCGGAATCACCCGCGCCGACGGTGGATGCGACAGCCGTGGGAGGTGGGGTAGCAGCCCAAGCGCCATCTGCAGTAACGAGAACTGCGCCAGCACCGCCCAAAGTGACGAGAACCTCATCGACGCCGCGGCCAACCACTACGCGCGCGGCTTCGACGACGCCTGAGTAGTCGCCCTGTTCCGCGGCCGCCTCGAGTGCAGTTCCGTCAGTATCGGTGAGCTGGCCGAGCTCAAGCCCATTGGGCTTGATTAGATTCGGCGCGGACTCGTTGAGGCGCTCTGCAAGGGCGACCATCGGGGCGTCGGAAGTGTCGACGGCGATGCGTGCTTGGGGCGCGGCGGAGCGGATGGCGTCGACAAGCGTGGCGTACCAATGCGTGGGAACGCCCTTGGGCAGGGAACCCGCAAGCACCACCCATTCCGCGCCGATGGAAAGCGCGGCCAGCGAGGAGGCAATGGCAGACTGGACTGTCTCGTCGAGCTCAGGGCCCGGGCCGTTGACCTTGGTGGTGCGGCCACCTGGCTCGGTGATGGTGGTGTTGGTTCGGACGGAACTGGGCATAGATACAGCATCGAAGGGAATGTTGCCGTCTTCCATCAAGGTAAGGAAGTGATCACCCTTGCGTGCGGGCAGAAGAGCGACGGATTTCTCGCCGGCAAGGTGCACCGCGTGCGTGACGTTGACGCCTTTGCCGCCTGCGACCTGAGAAACCTGGCTGGCGCGGTGAACTGCGCCCGGATTGATGGCTTCTTGGAGGTTTAGGGTGGCGTCAATACTGGGGTTGGGGGTCAGTGTGAGAATCATTGTGGAGACTCGTCCCTTTCGCAGTTTGCGTATATTGGGAGAAAGCTAGCTGGACGGTGGTCGAGCGCAGATTTCTGCTCCCTGTTGATTGTTGTCTGGTTATGCCCGAAAGTCAATCAAAAGAGTGTGGTATTCGTTGCTTTTTCGCCCGATCTGTGATGATCTAGGGGGAGAGCAAATCCCCTCCCGAAGGAATGTGTGATGGAAAACGAATCTCAATCAACCATCAAGGGTACTGGCGTCGTCGCCGGTGTCGCCTACGCCGAGGCCGTGTGGGTGCGTCCTCGTCCAGAACTGCCCACTGCTGGGGAGCTAATCGACGAAGAAAAGCGCGACGGCGAGTATGACCGCTTCCTAGAGGCCGTCGATATCGTGGCAAGCCGCCTCGAACAGCGTGCGGCCGGCGCAGAAGGCCAGGCGGCTGAGGTGCTGGGCGCTACCGCCGGCATGGTCAAGGACCGCGGCTGGCACAAAGCGGTGCGCAAGTCCATCCGTGCAGGCCGGCCGGCGGAGTACGCAACCGCGAGCGCGACTGAGAAGTTTGTCACCATGTTTGAAGCAGCAGGCGGCGTGATGGCCGAGCGCACGACGGACCTAAAGGACGTGCGCGACCGCGTTATTGCGCAGCTGCGTGGCGAGCAGGAGCCAGGTCTGCCGATGGTCAACGGGGAAGCAGTGCTGCTTGCTGATGACCTCGCGCCCGCCGATACCGCAACCCTCGACACCGCACACATCAAGGCATTGGTCACCGAGCTCGGTGGCCCAACGAGCCATACGGCGATTATCGCCCGCCAGCTGGATATTCCATGCATCGTTGCCGTGGGTGCGGAGCTGCGTGACATTGAGGCCGGCACGCTCATGTTCGTGGACGGCTCTATTGGCGCGGTGAACTTGGGTGCAGACCGCGAGGAGTCTTTGCGGGCGGTAGAGGAATACCGCGAGAAGGCTGCGCGAGTGGCGCAGTGGCGTGGCCCGGCGCAAACTAAAGATGGCCATCGCGTGCAGCTTTTGGCCAACGTCGCGGACGGAAACGCGGCGCGTATCGCGTCGGATTCCCAGGCGGAGGGCATTGGTCTCTACCGCACTGAGCTTTCCTTTCTCTCGGCGAGCGAGGAGCCGACGGTGGATGAGCAGGCGCGCATCTATGGGAAGGTCTTTAACGCCTTCCCGTCTTCCAAGGTGGTTGTTCGCACCTTGGATGCGGGTTCAGATAAGCCGATTTCTTATGCCACCCTGTCTTCCGAGGAAAACCCTGCGCTTGGCGTGCGTGGTCTGCGTATCGCGCGCGATAACGAGGCGCTGTTGACTCGCCAGCTGGATGCCATTGCGAAGGCTTCCGCAGACCGTGGCGACGATGCCCCGACGTGGGTTATGGCGCCGATGGTCGCTACCGCCGTTGAGGCGAAGTGGTTCGCGGGTCTTTGTCGCGAGCGTGGCCTTACTGCGGGCGCCATGATTGAGGTTCCCGCAGCGGCTTTGATGGCCGATACCATCATGCCGCATCTAGACTTCGTCTCCATTGGTACCAATGACTTGACGCAGTACACCATGGCGGCGGATCGTCTTTCCCCGCAGCTGGCATATCTTACTGACCCATGGCAGCCGGCAGTGCTGCGCCTTATCCAGCACACCTGCGTGGTGGGCCAGGATAACGATGTTCCGGTTGGCGTATGCGGCGAGGCGGCAGCGGATCCGCTGCTTGCCTGCGTGCTGACTGGCTTGGGCGTGAACTCCCTGTCGGCGGCTTCCACGGCTGTCGCCGGCGTGGGCGCCCAGCTTGCGGAGCTGACATTCGAGCAGTGCCAAAAGCTTGCCGACGCCGCCATCAACGCCGAGGGTCCATCCGAAGCTCGAGCGGCAGCGCTCGCTTTGTTGGACGAGTTCTAAAACATAACGATAGCCCCGCTTTTTGCGGGGCTATTTTTGTATGTGCCGATGCTACTTATCGGCGGCGATGACTACTTCGATTTCGCGCTCGCGAAGCGCCTCGATGAAGCTTTCTGGTGCGGCGGAATCGGTGATGACGACGTCGATATCCGCGATGGAGGCGAAGCTGACCAAATAATCGTTACCGAGTTTTGAGGAATCGCAGAGGACCACGACCTTGTGGGCGTTGGTGACAAAGGCGGACTTGATGGCTGCCTCTTGGGAATCTGCGGTAGACAGGCCGTGGTCGAGGGTGAGCGCATTGGTGCCGATGAAGGCAACGTCGGCACGCATGAGCGCCATGGTACGCAGTGCAGTATCGCCCACGACTGCCTGGGTGATGGCGCGGACGGTGCCGCCGAGCAGCTGAACGTCGGGAACGCCGTTGCTTGCCAAGGAAAGCGAGATGGGCAAGCTATTGGAAACTATCGAAAATTGCCCTGCGGCGAATTGTTGGCCGATGAGGTCTGCCAGGGCATTGGTGGTGGTACCCGCGTCGAGGAAGACGCTGCCGCCGGCGTCTGGGAGGAACTGCATGGCGGCGCGTGCGATGGCAATCTTGGCGCCGGTAGCGGAACGCTGCCGGGTGTCGAGGGTCAGCTCTGCGGTTTGGAAGGACTGAGAGGCCACAGCGCCGCCATGCACGCGGTGTACAACGCCTTCGCGGTCTAGAACCGCGAGATCGCGACGAATGGTTTCAGCGGTGACGTCGAAGCGCTCGGAAAGCTCGGTGACGTTGACGCGTCCCTCAACTGCGGTGAGGGAGGCGATCTGACGGCGACGCTCCTCTGCGTACATAGGGTCCTCCAAAGGTCTGCCCAGGAACGGGGTTGGGGCTAGACAACCTCCGATTCTTGGGGGTAAAGCGGAAGCTGTTGCCGGAATGATACTGGCTTGCCTCTAGTTTTCCAGAAATCCCTACGAATCGGAACGAAACAAAGAGTTTCACATATCGCCAATCTTGCATGCGATCGCCGAAATTTTCTTTAGCTGCAGATTTGCAAAATGTGACATTAAACGCCGGCCAATGGACAACCGGAAAATTACGCATAAAAGGGGGTATTTTCGGGCAACCGTTGGCCGGCGTTGAAGCAACAGAAGTGGGTGATTAGAGCTTGCGGAATACAGAAACTACCTTGCCCATGATTTCTGCATCGTCACCCTTGATTGGGGAGTAAGCATCGTTGTGGGGCAGGAGCCACACGCCCGAGGAATCCCGGTGGAATTCCTTGACGGTGGCTTCCTCGCCGTCGAGAAGCGCGGCGACAAACTCGCCTTCCTCGGCCACCGACTGCGAACGAACGATAACCCAGTCACCGTTGAGGATGCCTGCGTCCTGCATGGAGTCTCCCACAACCTGGAGCATGTATAGCTCGCCGTTGCCAACTACGTCATCAGGCATGGGGAAGTAGGTGTCGATGTTTTCTTCGGCGGTAATCGGCGAACCTGCGGCAATGCGGCCGACCACCGGAATATAGGAAACTGCGGAAGCGTCCTCTGGGGTGGCGTCGACAGGCTGCTGCGGTTCTTCCTTGGGTGAGGCCTTGCGTCCTGGCTTCTTGGGCTCTTCCTCATTGAGGTGGCGTACGTCGACGGCGCGGGGCTTGTTTGGGTCGCGGCGTAGGAAGCCTTTTTCTTCTAGTTGCTTGAGCTGATAGGCCACGGAAGAGGTGGACTGGAGGCCGGCAGCGTCGCCGATTTCGCGGATGCTTGGCGGGTAACCGCGGAGCATGACTGCGTCGTGAATGACGTCGAGGATGCGGCGTTGACGCGGCGAAAGGGAGTTGATGTCGGGCTTAGCGGAATTTTTAGCTGGCTTGCGTGGCACGGTTTCTCCTCGGCGGGGTTGGAAGTTGCCGCGCGGCTTCCGTCGCGGCTTGGGTTGTTCGAACTTGGGTTGTTCGAACTTGGGTTGCTCGAATTTTCGAAAAACCTCCCTTCTTTTCTACCACGTGGGGGACAAATGTTCGAGAAATTTGCCGGAGGTGTGGACAAACTTTCGAAAAGTTGTTATAAATCGAACATAGCAACTAATTCGAACGGATTAGCGATGGAACTTTTCGAACGTGTCGCAGCAGAAAAGTACTCTGCAACCATCAGTTAATCGCAACGTACAAACACTGGAGGATCTCACAATGGCTATCGCTCTCAACACCGCTTCCACCCATGTTACTTCCACTAACGCTCGCCGCGCGTACCGCGCTCGCGTCGTGCCGGCAGCCTCTGTTTGGGATGCAGATGTCTACGATGTCCGTCGCGCTGGGGTAGCCACAACACCCCACGATGTTCGAACTCTTAGCGTGGATAATCGAACATACGGTGCCCCTATCCGCCGCTGCGCGAATGCTGAAGCCGCTGGTCATGGCGAGCCAGAATATTCGCGTGCGCAGTCGAATCGTGCGAATTATCTGTTGGGCGCTGTCTTTGGTGCAGCCGTGTTCGTCGGAACTGTATTCGGAGGATTGACTGCTGACACTGGTGCTGTCCACACTGAGAACACCCAAGTGGTCCAGGCAGGCGTTACGCACTAGCCGCCGCTGCACGCTAGCCCGTCGCGCGTTAGCTGCCGTCGCGCGTTTGGCGTCGCGCGTTTGGCTAGGCGGAGCCCTTGGCGTGCGGTTCTGTGGGCGTGCGGCGCTGTTGGTGTGGGAAAGTAATCACTCGGCTTGGATGCCGGCCGGAAAATGGCATCCCCAGTTGTTTGGGCAGTACACTAAATGCGGTCTTAACGCCTGCCTTCCACGTGTGGGAGGTGGATGACGTGAAAGTGAAAGGAACCGTGCGGTGTACTGCCCGTTTTGTCATTATGAACAGTCGCGAGTCATCGACTCTCGTGTAGTCGACGCCGGCACCGCCATCCGCCGTCGGCGCGAGTGCGCCTCCTGCAAAGGCCGTTTCACCACGGTGGAAAAAGCGGTTCTTTTGGTGGTTAAGCGCAACGGTCTGGCGGAGCCGTTCAGCCGCGACAAGCTAATCCGCGGCGTCCGTCGCGCTTGCCAGGGACGCGACGTCAGCGATGACGCTTTGAAAAAGCTCGCCCAAGAAGTAGAGGAGACCGTGCGCAGCCACGGCTCCTCCCAGGTCAACGCCAACGACATTGGCCTTGCAATCCTCGAGCCGCTGCGTGACCTTGATGAGGTGGCCTACCTGCGCTTCGCGTCCGTTTACAAGTCCTTCGAAAGCGCCGACGATTTCGAATCCGAAATTCGCCTGATGCGCCGCCGCGACCGCGATAACTTTTAAGAGCCGCAGTGCCAGCCGAGGGCTGGTGCTCGTTTGCGGATGCCGACGAACGGCGTATGGCCGTGTTTGGAGCTAGACAGCGTGGTGATTAGCGGAGCTTGTCCACCGCCTTTTGGATGCGGCGCAAGGATACCGGGTGCGCGGTGCCGAGGCGCTGAGCAAAAAGTGAGACGCGTAGTTCCTCGACCATCCAGTAGATGTCCTTGACCTCGCGGGTTTTGGCGCGTCCGGCGGGCAGGTTGCGCAGGCGATTGTTGAGGTACGCTTTGGCCTCGTCGACTTCGGCCTGCCGGTCCGCGTCTTTGTCCGGGTCTATTCCCATCTCATCTAGACGAATCCGCATAGCCTGTACGTAGCGCGGCAGATGGCGCAGGTGAGCCATGCCATGCAAGGTGATGGCGTTTTCGGGAAGCAGGAACTTCAGCTGCTCGCGCATATCGTCAATGGCAGGGCCTTCCCATTGTTTGAGCTCGGCGCGCAGGTTCGCATACTCGGCAAGCCCTGGTGCGATTGCCACCACGGATTGTCGGACGCGGCCAGGCACCTGGGGCTTGACGACGTCGCGAAGCTTGGCGAAGCCCTCCGGCGACCGAGGCGCACCGCCGGCTTCGACCATGAGATCGCGTATGGCAGCCACCCGCGCATCGCCGACGAGGCCTTCGGCGCCGCCGTGCGGGTAGGCGTCGACAGCCACTCGCTGCTGCAAGGGCAGCCCCTTGACCATCTGTTGGTGATTGACGTTAATCTCCCGCAGGAGCAGCGTCAGAGTGGTGGTCAACATAGCAGCGTCGGCAGCGGCCTTGGTGGGGTGAACCTTCAGGGAAACGCCGTCCGCGGTTGCCACGAGCGCGGGGTACGCGGTGACCTCATGGCCGTCAACCACCGTTTGGACTTCCTCGTCAATAGTGCCGAGCGTCTCCGGCGTCCACTCTTTGACGGCCTTCGACTCAGACTTGCGTCCGACCCGCGAGACTGAGGACTTGATGTGCCCCGCCTGGCGCTGCACGAGCGCTGCGAGGTCCCGGTCAGAATCGATAACCTTCCCGCGCTTATCCACCGCAGCGTAGTTCATCTGCAGGTGCGGCGGCAGGCTGGAAGGCCGGAAGTCGGAAGCGTTGATCCCTTGGCCGCCGAGCTCGCGGAGGACGTCGGCAAGCTGCTGCGTCAGGGGGCCTTCATAAGGAAGCAGACGCGGCAGGGCACGCTCTGCGAACTCCGGTGCGGGAACCACGGTGCGGCGCAACGCCTTCGGCAGGGAACGGATTAGCTCCGTGACCAACTCCAGGCGCAGACCCGGCACCAGCCAGTCGAAACCCTCCGTATCCAGCCCTGCAAGCAACGGCACGGGCACCATCAAGGTGACGCCATCGAGGGGATCGCCGGGCTCGAACTTATAGCTCAAGTCATAGTCAATCGAACCCTTCAGCCACCTGTCCGGGAAGGCTTCCTCGGTGACGTCGTGGTCTTCCTCGATAAGCTTTTCCGGGTCGAAGTCCAGCAGGTCTGGGGTCTTGTGACGCTGCTTCTTCCACCACGAGTCGAAGTGCCGGCCCGTGGTGACTTTGGCGGGGATACGTGTGTCGTAGAAATCGAAGAGAGTGTCCTCCGAAACCACCAGACCCCGGCGTCGCGCCTTGTCCTCAAACTCGGCGGCCTCTTCCAGCTTCTTCACGTTGTCATGGAAGAAGTGGTGGTGGGTATTCCACTCGCCTTCAATTAGCGCAGAGCGGATGAACATGTCGCGTGCGGCCGTCGGGTCGACGCGGTGATAGGGCACCGTGCGGTCTACCACGATGGGCACGCCGTAGAGCGTCGAGCGCTGTGTGGCCACGGCGGCGGCGCGCTTGCGCGACCACACGGGATCGGAATAGTTGTGACGTAGCAGGTCCGCGCCGAGCTTTTCCACCCACGCGGGGTCGATGGCGGCAACGTCGCGTGCCCACAGGCGCGAGGTTTCGAGGAGTTCGGCGGCCATTAGAAATTCCGGCGGCTTCTTCGCCAGCGCGGAACCTGGGAAGACTAGGAAGCGAGTATTGCGGGCACCGTGGAATTCCTTGGAGTTGCCATCGCGCGCGCCGATGTTGGACAAAAGGCCCGCTAAAAGCGACATATGGATGTCATCGGGGCGGCGTTCGGTGGCTTCTTGCTGGTTCCATCCGAGCTGCTTGGCGACGTCCCTAAGCTGGCGCACCAAGTCAAACCACTCGCGGATGCGCATGTAGTGCAGGAATTCCTTCTTCATGCGCTTGCGGAAGGCATTGCCGCTCATCTCGGTGCGGGCGTCCTTGAGGAAATCCCACAGGTTGAGCATGGCGAGGAAGTCGGAGGAGGCGTCCTTAAAGCGCGCGTGGGCTTGGTCGGCTTGCGCTTGGTATTCGAGGGGGCGCTCGCGAACGTCTTGGATGGTCATGGCCGCGACGATGACCATGACGTCTTCCAAGCAACCGGAGCGGTGGGCCTCGACGAGCATGCGCGCCATACGGGGGTCGACGGGGATGCGGGAAAGGTCGCGGCCGATGTCGGTGAGAACCGGAAGACCGTCTTTTTCCTCTTGCGAGTGCAGGGCGCCGAGCTCGCGGAGGAGCAGCAGGCCATCGCGAATGGCCTTGTTCTCCGGCGGCTGCACGAAGGGGAACTCCGAGATATCGCCTAGGCGCAGCGAAATCATCTGCAGGATGACGCTGGCCAAGTTGGTACGCAGGATTTCGGGGTCGGTAAATTCTGGGCGGGAGGCGAAGTCCTGCTCGGAGTACAGGCGGATGGCAATGCCGTCGGCAACACGGCCGCAGCGGCCGGAACGCTGGTTGGCGCTGGCCTGCGAAATTGGCTCGATGGGCAGGCGCTGGACCTTGGTGCGGGTGGAATAGCGCGAGATACGCGCGGTGCCGGTGTCTACCACGTATCGAATACCCGGGACCGTCAGCGAGGTCTCTGCGATGTTAGTGGACAGCACGATGCGGCGGCCGCGGTGCTCGGAAAAGACGCGGTGCTGCTCGTCGTTGGACAGGCGGCCAAACAGTGGGGTGACCTCAACGCCGCGCCACTTGCGCGCCTCGATGGCCTCTTGCGCGTCGCGGATATCGCGCTCGCCGGGGAAGAAGCAGAGGATGTCGCCTTCTCCTTCTGCCATGAGCTCCTCGATGGCCTCGCACAGGCCGTCTAGCGGATCTTGATCGACGACCTTGCCCCCAGCCTCGAACTCGAGCGGCCGGTAGCGAATTTCCACCGGGTAGGTGCGCCCGGAGACCTCGATGATGGGCGCGGGCTTTCCCTCACCGTCTGCGAAGTGCTGGGCAAAGCGCTCTGGGTCGATGGTCGCGGAGGTGATAATCACCTTGAGATCCGGGCGCTTAGGCAGCAGGCGCTTTAAGTAGCCCAGCAGGAAATCAATGTTGAGGGAACGCTCGTGAGCCTCATCGATGATGATGGTGTCATAAGCATTCAGGAAGCGGTCGCGCTGCATCTCCGCGAGCAGGATGCCGTCCGTCATTAGTTTCACGGCAGTGGTAGCAGACACGCGATCATCGAAACGGATGGCGTAGCCCACGGACTCGCCGATCTTCTGATCCATCTCCTGCGCGATACGCTCGGCGACGGTGCGCGCGGCTAGACGACGCGGCTGGGTATGGCCGATCAGCCCCTTGCGGCCACGGCCTAGCTCGAGGCAGATCTTAGGGATCTGCGTGGTCTTACCGGAGCCGGTCTCGCCGGCGATGATGACCACCTGGTTATCGCGGATGGCTTCTGCGATGTCGTCCTTGCGGCCGGAAACCGGAAGGGTCTCGGGGTAGGAAATAGGGGGAACGGCGGCGTCGATTAGCGCGACGCGCTCGCGGGCTTGTTGGATATCGCCCCCGATTGCGGTGAGGGCTTGGGGCGAGCGGGCCTTGCGAAGGCGGCGTCGGAAAGCGCGGGCATCTTTGGTAGAAACCTCGTCGAGAGCGGCGTAAAGCTCGTCGCGGGTGGGCGTTGAAGAAGTCGTCATAGCTGGTTGTGAATTCTACTAGTCGTCGTAAGCGGCGGGAAATGTTGATAGGGTGGGTGCGATCAAGGAAAAAGAAAATGAATTTAAATAGAGGGGATTGAAGATGTCTTCACCTTTTGGATCTGCAGGCGACGGCAAGGATTTCCCGCGTTATGAGCCAACCAACCACCCGGAGGACCGTCCTGACTACGGCTTGCCTTCCTACGGTAGCTACAACGCGGGCGGGAACGCTGGCTACGACGAGCAGCCACAGGGCGGCGTGGGCTACAACGGCCCGGTTTCTGCGACGAAGGCTATCGGCTGGGCATTCCGCACGGCCTTTAGTAACTGGCAGCTGTGGATTTTGGGTTCGCTTTTGATGTTGGCTGTATTCGGCATCTTCGGTGCCGTTGTGGGATTCATCTTGGCCTCCAACGGCGACGGCAACGCCGCGTTCACGGGCAATATCTTCTCCAACGTGATCACGCAGGTGATTTCCCTGCTGGTCTCCTTGTTCGTCATGCGTCTGGCGCTGTTCCAGATTGATGATCTGAAGACTGGCTGGTCCTACATCGGTAAGGACGTACGATGGGGCAATACCTTCCTGATGCTGCTGATCATCGCCCTCGTGTCCTTCGTGGTCATGATTTTGGCCGTCATGGTCTTTGGTGGCGCGGCCTTTGCCACGCTCACCAGCGCGGACGTTCAGGACGAGGATGCAGCTCTGGCGGCTGCTGGCACCGTCTTCGGCATCCTGGCAGTGATGGTCATCATCGGCTGGCTGGTCACTCCGCTGTACAAGCTGATGCCATGGTTCGCAGCTGACGGTGACTCCATCGGCGATTCCATCAAGAAGGGCTTCATGGCGGGCAAGGCCAACTACATGCAGCTGCTGCTGTATACGCTGATGATGTTCGGCCTGGGTATCGCTTGTATCTTCACGCTTGGTCTGGGCTTTTTCATCTTCGCTCCAGTTTCCTTGCTGGCTGAGGCGCACTTATTCCGCCAGTGCGCTGGCCGCTACGTACAGGCCTAAAGATAAAAGAAAATCCTCGGTTCCAATCAAGGAGCCGAGGAATTTTTTTATACGTTGCGCGAGCGCTGCAGGGCTTCTTCGAAGGCAGCGGTAACCAGAGCACCGAACTTGCGGAATTCTTCGGCGCGAGCAGCGGAGCTGCGGAAGACCAAGCCCACCTTGCGCTCAGCGGTAACGCTTGGGTCGAAGCGTGAGACCTGCAAGTGCGGGTTGGTGCACTCGGTGGCAATC
This sequence comes from Corynebacterium sp. HMSC06D04, assembly GCF_001807315.1. Lineage (NCBI taxonomy): Bacteria > Bacillati > Actinomycetota > Actinomycetes > Mycobacteriales > Corynebacteriaceae > Corynebacterium > Corynebacterium sp. HMSC06D04. Next base: position 23,490 of record NZ_KV788559.1, on the reverse strand, counting down.
GCCGATTCCGGAACAAGTGTTGCGCCCAATCCGCCCATGACCAGCTGCAGAATCGTGGTCAAAGAGGATGCACGAGTAACCGAGTTGGTGGCCTCGGACGGGTTGATATGCGCGCGGCGGCACAGATCGAGGACTTGATTGCGGAGGCAATGGCCGTCGTCGAGAAGCAAAAGCTTCAGTCTATCTAGCTCTGCAAGGGTGAGGTCCTCGCGGCCTACCAGGGCATCGTTGTTGTCGGTGACCACGACGAAGTCCTCCGTGTACAGCGGCACGTCCACCATGCCGGCGGCCTCGGAGGGCAGGGCGATGATGGCAAGATCTAACTGGCCGTCGCGCAGCTTGCCCAAAAGGTGCTCCGTCTGCTCCTCCACAAAACGCGGCTCGAGTTCTGGGTAGGTCTCGGTGATAGACCGCAGCAGGGTAGGCAGGATATATGGCGCGATGGTGGGGATAACGCCGATAGTCAGCGGCCCAGTGAGGGTACCGTGGGCACCGCGGGCATGGGCATGGAACGCATCGGCGGCCTCGAGCGTTGCTTTAGCGTAGGGCAGGAGCTCTTCGCCGTTGGCGGTGACTATTACCTTGCGCGTGGAGCGCTCGATGAGTTGAATTCCAAGGCCCTGTTCGAGGGCCACGAGGGCTTGGGAGAGGGAAGGCTGGGAGATTTCCAGCTTTGCGGCGGCGGTGCCGAAGTGTTTGTTCTCCGCGATGGTGACGAATGTTCGCAGCTGAGCGAGTGTGGGACGGTACTCTTTATTGTGCATGCCTATAACTTTAACATCCATCGATAGGATTTCCTATTGACATGCGCAACGGATGTTGGCATACTTGGCTGCGGCGGGGCTTAAGGCCCCACAAGCGCTGGAAGATGCGCAGCCCAGAAATTTGATTCAACATCTATTAAGGAGATGTCTTTCATATGCCTATCTTGACCGTTGGCGAGAAGTTCCCAGAGTTCGAGCTCACCGCACTGAAGGGCGGCGACCTGCACGACGTTAACGCTAACCAGCCTGAGGATTACTTCGAGCAGGTTTCCCTGGACAAGTACCAGGGCAAGTGGAAGGTCGTCTTCTTCTACCCGAAGGACTTCACCTTCGTTTGCCCGACCGAGATCGCTGCTTTCGGCAAGCTGGATGAGGAGTTCCAGGACCGCGACACCCAGATCCTCGGCGGCTCCACCGATAACGAGTTCGCTCACTTTAACTGGCGCGCAACCCACCCAGAGCTGAAGGAAATTCCTTTCCCGATGTTCTCTGACATCCGCCACGACCTCATCCGCGCCCTCGGTGTTGAGAACGCTGACGGTGTTGCTGACCGCGCAACCTTCATCATCGACCCAGACGGCGTTATCCAGTTCGTTTCCGTTACCCCGGACGCTGTCGGCCGTAACGTTGACGAGGTTCTGCGCGTTCTGGACGCACTGCAGTCCGAAGAGGTCTGCGCTTGCAACTGGGAAGCTAATGACCCAACCAAGAACATCAACAAGATGGACGTCGTTCAGTCTGCTCTCTAAGGGCGACTAAACCGCGCGTGCTCAGTCACGCGTGACGCCTAAGCCCCCTCGGGCAACCGAAGGGGCTTTCCTTTGAACTTCTTCTGAAAAACACTTATTAAAAACGCTAAGGAGCACAAGATATGTCTATCGATAACCTGAAGTCTTCCCTTCCGGAGTACGCAAAGGACCAGAAGCTGAACCTGGGCACCCTGGCTCGCTCCACCGAGCTGAACGAGGAGCAGCTGTGGGGCTCCATGCTGGCTGCTGCTGCCGCAACCCGTAACGACACCGTTCTTTCCGAGATCATGGAAGAGGCAAAGGAACACCTTTCCGCTGAGGCTATCGAGGCCGCGCTGGGCGCTGCCACCGTCATGGCAATGAACAACGTTGCATACCGCGCCAAGGGCTGGTTGGGCGAGGACTACGCTCAAGTTAAGTTCGGCCTGCGCATGAACATCATCGCTAAGCCGGGCGTGGAGAAGGCTAACTTCGAGCTGTGGAACACCGTTGTTTCCGCAATCAACGGCTGCGAGCACTGCCTGGTTGCTCACTCCAAGACCCTGCAGGAAGAGGGCATGACCAAGGAGCAGATCTGGGAGGGCGTCAAGATCGCTGGCGTTATCCAGGCTATCGCTCAGACCATTCAGGTTGAGGCTGCTCGCTAAAGCACTTTAAAGGCTCGCACGGTGAAATATCGTGCGAGCCTTTTGGTGTTTTAACGCGGCGCTAGCCGACGGCCACCCCAAACAAGGTACCGATTCCATAGGTTACGGCCAGACCCGCGGCGCCGCCGATGAGCAGGCGGATGACTGCGCGGGCGGAGTTGGTGCGGGCGAGGCGGGCGGAAATATAGCCGGTAAGCGCAAGCGCTAGGAGCGTAACCAGGGTGACGGCCCAGCCGCCTGCGGCAGAAGGTGCGATGAGGATGGCAAGCATCGGAAGCAATGCACCGGCGAGGAAGGAGACCGCTGACCAAAATGCGGCATGCCAGGGGTTGGTGAGGTCATCGCCGTCGATGCCGAGTTCCAGCCGCAGGTGAGCATCGAGCGGGTCATTATCGGCGATTTCGTAGGCCGCGCGGCTCGCGGTTTCCACACTCATGCCGTAGCCCGCCAGCATCTCCGTGAGTTCGGCGTGCTCCTGCTCGGGGAACTCGGCGAGCTCCCAGCGTTCTTTGGCAATGAGTGCGCGCTCGGAGTCGCGCTGCGCAGACACCGAGACGTATTCGCCCAAGGCCATGGAAACCGCGCCGGAGACCGTGGCTGCAAGACCAGCGGTCAAGATTGTTTGATCGCTGGCACCAGAACCAACGACGCCGAGCAAGAGCGCAGCGACCGATACGATGCCGTCGTTTGCGCCCAGCACGGTTGCGCGTAGCGAATTGAGCCGCGAGTTATGGCTTGCCGCGTGTGGGTCGGTGGGGTGGAGCATATCAACCATGGTCTTCACCTTTTGTCCTTTCGACTCTTATTGTCGTCGCAGGTCAAAGTGCTTGTCTAGCATGGTTAGGCTGCGCTGGCGGCGCGCAGCAGACCCTTTCCTAAGCTAGTGCTCGATACGCAGCTCCGCTAGGCGCACCTCGCCGGCTGCATCGGAGGCGTCGAGATCCACGCGTCCAACGAACTGATAGCCGTGATCGCCCTCAGGATCCTTGATTACCTGGCGTACCTCCCACAAGCGGGTGTCCTGGCCGGAAACGCGGAAGAACTCCGGGCCACGGGCGGCGGGGCCGGAATCGATGTCGTCGTATTCGTCGAAGTAGTCGTCGAGGACAGCGCCGAAGTCGGGGACCTCGTCCAGGTAGTCCAAAAGCTCGGCCAGCCGATCCTCTTTTTCGAGCGCGAAAAGCTGCACCAAGCGGAAGAAATAATTGCGCACCATGATGCTAAACGCGCGGCGGTTGGACGTTAGGGCAGAAGGGTCCTCAACGCCGAAGGCCAGCTCGCGCTCCAGGTCCTCCTGGGAAATCGGCGAATCCTCGCCGGCCATCTGCGCCCACTCGTCCACGAGGGAGGAATCCACCTGGCGGATGAGCTCGCCGAGCCAAACGACGACGTCGGCAAGCTCCTCGCTCATGTATTCCTCCGGGATGGACTGCTTGAGCGTGCGCCAGGCGTCCGTGAGGTAGCGCAGGATAACGCCCTCGGAGCGAGCCAAGCCGTAGGTGGACACCAGGTCCGAGAAGGTCATGGCGCTTTCCAACATGTCGCGGACCACGGACTTCGGGCGCAGCTCAAACTCCTTGACCCACGCGTTGGTCTCCGCGAAGGTGTCATAGGCCTGCTCGAGCAGCTCCTCCAGTGGCTTTGGCCAGGTGATGTCCTCAACGATGGCCATGCGCTCGGTGTAATCGACGCCGTCGGCCTTCAGCGCGGCAATTTCCTCGCCGCGGCGCTGCTTCTGCTGGGCCACGAGCACCTGGCGCGGGTCATCGAGGATCGCCTCAAAAACGGAAATGACGTCTAAGGTGTAAGTCTCAGACTCTGGGTCCAGCAGCGTGAGTGCGGCGAGAGCAAAAGGCCCAAGCGGCTGGTTCAGCGCGAAGTCTCGAGGCAGTTCGCGGACCAAGTGATAGGGCCGGCCGTAGATGTCCAGGCCCTTGGTTGATTTTTGCACCACGCCGGAGTTCAGCAGGCCGCGGAAGAGCTCGATGGCGGTCAGGATGTCCTGGTTCTGCTTGCTACGGGTGTCATGGTTGGTACGCAGCAGGTGCTTCATGTGCTCGTACCCGTTGCCGTGGCGGGAGAGCACGTTGAGCAGCATCGAGTTCGAGACCCGGAACTGCGAAGTCAGCTGCTCCGGCTCGGCCTCGGTCAGGCGGGCGAAGGTCTTCTCCGACCACGAGACCTCGCCATCGCGCGGGGACTTCTTCTTAAGCTTCTTCAGCCGCGCCGGGTCGTTGCTGAGGCGACGCCGCGCCTTGGCGTTTTCGATCTCGTGCTCTGGGGCCTCAACGATGACGGTGCCCTCGGTGTCATAGCCCGCGCGGCCCGCGCGGCCGGCAATCTGGTGGAACTCGCGGGACTTCAAAATGCGTTGGCGTTGACCATCGAACTTGGCCAGTCCGGTCATCAGCACCGTGCGAATCGGCACGTTGATGCCCACGCCCAGGGTGTCGGTTCCGCAGATGACCTTAAGCAGCCCCTGCTGCGCAAGCTTCTCGACGAGGCGGCGGTACTTCGGCAACATACCCGCGTGGTGGACGCCGATGCCGCGACGCAAAAGCTTGGACAAGTCGCGGCCGAAGGCGGTGGAAAAACGGAAGTGCGCCAGCTCCTTGGCAATAGCTTCCTTTTCCTCCGGCGTGATGATGCCAGATAGGGAAGTCAGCGCTTGGGCGCGCTCGGCGGCCTCACGTTGGGAGAAGTGCACCACATAGACCGGCGCCTTACCGGAGGAGAGGATTTCCTCGATGGTCTCGTGGACCGGGGTAAACACGTAGGAGAAATCCAGCGGCACCGGGCGGGTGGTGCCGGCCACCAGCGTGGTCTCGCGGCCGGTGCGTTCGGTTAAGTCCTTTTCCAACCAGCCGGTATCGCCCAGGGTGGCAGACATCAGCAAGAATTGCGTCTTCGGCAGCTCCAGCAGCGGCACCTGCCAGGCCCAGCCGCGGTCCGGCTCTGAGTAGTAGTGGAACTCGTCCATGACTACCTGATCGATGGCAGCATCAGCGCCGTCGCGAAGCGCAATGTTCGCCACAATTTCTGCCGTGGCGGCGATGATGGGAGCATTGCCGTTGACCGTGGCGTCGCCCGTCATCATGCCTACGTTCTCGGCGCCGAAGATCTCGCACAGGGCGAAGAACTTCTCGGAGACCAAAGCCTTAATCGGCGCGGTATAGAAACTGCGCTGGCCACGCGCCAAGGCGATGAAGTGCGCGGCATTTGCCACCATGGACTTGCCGGAGCCCGTGGGCGTGGCAAGGATGACGTTATCGCCAGCGAGGATGCCCAGCGAGGCCTCCTCTTGGGCTGGGTACAGCGAAATGCCGCGCTGCGTGGTCCAGCTAGTAAAGGTATCCCAAATCGCCTCGTCAACGAGGGAATCAGGAACTTCGGCGAGATCGGGCAGCAGCTGAGAAAGATTCACCTTCTCCACATTAGGGGATGAAGGCGCCGCCGTGTGGAAAGAGGCTAGTTCTCGCCTTCCTGATTATCTTCGTCATCTTCTGCAGCGCGATCGGCGGCATCTTCGCGGTCATCGATCTCGCTGTCCAGAACCTCGTGGCGCTGCTCGGAATCACCGTCCAGGTTCGCTAGGAAAGCCTGGAACTCCGCACTGATTTCCTCGCCGGAGGGCACGGATTCCTCACCCGGCAGCAAAGCATTCGGGTGCTCCTTGCGGTAACGCTCGTGGTAGTGGTCATACTGCTGCTCGAGCTGCTGGACCACGGAGGAAACCTCCTCGGAGTCCATGACCTGTTCCTCGAGCTGCTGGTTCACGCGCGTGATGTCTTCTTCTAAGCTGCGCAGAGGCAGGTTGAGGCCTGCGGCGTTCGACACCGAGTTCAGCAGGGAGAAAGTACCCTGCGGATACGGTGAGGAAGCCAGGTAATGCGGGACCGAAACGGTAAAGCCAGCGACGTTGCGGCCCTTTTTATCCAGTGCCTTTTCCAGGAAGAGGGCGGCCGAGCCTGGAACCATCATGGTCTGCTCAATCTTCATCATGCGGCCTACCAACTCAGGGGAGTTGCCGTGCGCGGTAATCACCGTGGGGCGCGTATGCGGAACCGGCATCGGGGCGGCGTAGAGAAGGATCGTGTCGTGTACATCGAACTTCTCTGCAATGCCCACGACGGCTTCGGTGAAAGCCTCCCAGCGAAGGTCCGGCTCAGGGCCGGAAAGCAGCAGGAAAGACTTGCCGGAGTTATCGCGCAGCACCTTGATTCCGAGCTCAATGTTTTCGATTTCTACGGTGCGGTCATGGTCAATGGTGACCATGGGGCGGCGCGAGCGGTAGTCCATGAGCTCGTCGCTATTGAAGGAGGCGAGCTGGCGGCTTTCCAGCGCGGCCTTCAAGTGATCGGCAGAGGCCTCCACCGCCTGGCCGGCATCGGCATAGCCGTGCATAGCCACGATCATCGTGGGGCCTTTATCCTCACTGGAAGAATCCTTCACCACTGGGGCTGGGTATTCCAATTCGTAGATGCGCCTTTGATCATCATGCATGCGTGCGATACCTCCTTAACCTGTGCTCCGACAATACAGCTTCGGAAGACACTTACCGCTTTCAACACCGAGCCTTAAACAAGTATTCCTGAATTTCGCCCTTTAGGATCCTAAAAGCCCCGGATGGCAGGTGGCGTCGCGATGAGTTATCCACAGATTCGGCCGTTTTGGAAGACTGACCCTAGTGTGTGGCCCGCGCGCTCGCGCATAGTGAGTGCTATGAGCAAGCAAGACACACATCAGCACAGCTATCCACCGATCAACACCCCGGGACACCTTTTGGCCAACCTGCCAGGAGTGCTCGGGTTCTATCCCACCGATTCCGTAGTCTTTCTAACCTTCGAGCCTTCACCACACGGCATAGCGTTGGGCCCCGTCGCACGCGTGGACTTCGCAGACGCCAAGGCGGCGACGGAGGAAGTTTGGCAGACAATTACCACCGACCGCACCGAGGGCGTCTTCGCCTTCTTTATCACCCAGCGCCCACCCAGCGAAGTCGACACATTGGCCGAGTGGATGTACGGCTTGCACAAGCACAACGACGGCATGGACATCGACGCCGCCTGGCATACCCCGGAGATCATCACCGGCGGCAGCTATGAAATTCTCTTCGGCGCCGTCAACCACGAGGGCAAGGGGCCGATGAAGAATTGGCAGGAAGGAAAGATTCCACCGCTGACTTCTGCGCCCACCATGCACCACTGCGTGGATAAGGACTTTATCCCGGAGCTAACGCGTGAGGAGCTCTATGCCAAGCTCGCGCCGGGCAATAACCAGGTAGGAACGGTGTTGGGCCGCGAGATTGCAGAGCGCGCACGGGCTGCGGCACAGCAATTCCGTGAAGAGATCGAGCTCTACGAGGATGACCCAGAGTTAGCGCTTGAGGAGTTCCTGGATGATGCGTGGTGGCAGCTGCGCGCGGTGCAGGATTTACACGCCACGCTTGGCGACGTCGAGGCTCTCGAGACCGCCGCCACCTGGCTGGCCACCACGTGGTCGCGCGACCTGGTCATCGAGAAGCTCTGCGAGCGGCCAGACAAAGCGGCCATCCTGATGCTAGCCACGGCGAAGACCTTCGAGGGAGTCATCCGCTATAACGCGCTGGTGCTTTATGCCATCGCGCAGCTGCAGATGGAGCGCTACCAGCTGGCAGGGCCAGCGCTGAATATCCTGCTGGAGGAAGCCCCAGAGCATACCTTCGGCAATCTGGTCCACCAGCTCTACCGCAAGGGACTAGCAAGCCAGCTGACCGAAGCCCTGCGCCATTCCTCTGGGGTTGCGCGTTCCATGGCGCTGCAAGCCCGGGACGGCAAAGTGGCTTAGCGCTTGGCGGAATGAGCCTTATCGCCGAGCTGCTTGGTGAAGTTCCAAGCATCGGTGACGATGGTGCGCAGATCCGTGCGGGTGGGGTTCCAGCCCAGTTCGACCTTGATCTTCTCGGAGGAAGCAACCAGGGTGGCTGGGTCGCCGGCGCGCCGGGGAGCAATCTCTGCCGGGATTTCGTGGCCGGTGACCTCGCGGCACATCTCGATGACCTGCTTGACGGAGTAGCCATCGCCGGAGCCCAAGTTGTAGATGCGGTGGGTGCCCGGCTCGTTGCTCTGAAGCGCGAGCAGGTGTGCCTCGGCGAGGTCGCGGATGTGGATGTAATCGCGCACGGCGGTGCCATCGGTGGTGGGGTAATCATCACCGAACATGAAGATCTTGTCGCGGTGGCCTAAAGCTACTTGTAGCACCAGCGGAATCAGGTGGGTCTCCACCTCGCGGTTTTCGCCGATGAGGCCGTAAGCGCCCGCGACGTTGAAGTAGCGCAACGAAGTGGCGCCTAGGCCATAAGCCTTGGCAAAGGAGGTGATGATGTAGTCGATGGACAGCTTGGACGCGCCATAAGGGTTGGTGGGTTGGGTCGGCATGTCCTCGGTGATAGGCACCTGCTGCGGCTCGCCGTAGGTGGCGGCGGTAGAGGAGAAGACCAGGTTGTTGACACCGTGAGCGCGCATGGCGTTGAGCAGCTTCAGGGAGGTGACAACGTTGTGCTCCCAGTAGTCGGCAGGGATTTCCACCGACTCGCCAACTAGCGAGCGGGCAGCGAAGTGGACAACTCCGTCGAAGCCGCCCTCGGAGAGCACCTCATCGGCAACGTCGGCGACATCGCCTTCTACCAGGCGCGCGTTTGCCGGAACTGCCTCGCGGTTGCCGGTTGTGAAGTTATCGATGATGGTGACTTCGTGGCCTGCTTCCAGCAGAACCGCCGCGCAGACGGAGCCGACGTAGCCTGCGCCGCCAGTGACTAGGAGTTTCATTTACTTCACCTCAATGCGGATTGCGTGTGCCAGATCGTCGAGCAGCTCAATCTTGGCACCTGATTCGGTGGTAAGGGTCACCGCACCGTTGGCGTTGACCACGGTGACGGGCGCACCCACTACGACGCCGGCTGCGTTGATATCGCGGAACGTGGCGGAATCTACCTGCAAGATCTCGTTAATCTGCGTGATAGTAGCTTTGGTCTCTACGCCGTTGGGAAGGTCGATGGCGCGGGTGCCGCTCGGTGCCTCGCCAACCTCGATGCCTAATTGATCCAACGCCGGGATGGGGTTGCCGAAGGGGGAGCGGGTGGCGTCGGAAAGCACGGCGACAACGCGCTTTTCTACTTCCTCGCTCATGACGTGCTCCCAGCGGCAGGCTTCGTCGTGGACCTTGTGAATGTCGAGCCCCAGGACGTTGGTAAGCAAAAGCTCCGCGAGGCGGTGCTTACGCATCACCGCCGTGGCGAGCTCGCGGCCCTGGGCGGTGAGGTCGAGGCTGCGGTCGGTGCGCACGTGCAGCAGGCCATCGCGTTCCATGCGTGCAACGGTCTGAGATACCGTGGGCCCTGACTGCTCAAGGCGCTCGGCGATACGCGCGCGCAGGGGCGTGATGCCTTCTTCCTCAAGTTCGTAGATGGTACGCAGGTACATTTCAGTGGTATCAACTAGGTCCCTCACGTGGGCATACCTTTCTGCACGATGGTGAAAGGCGCCGTGAGCAAAAAGGCCGGAACGCACCTTTCGGTGCGGGCGACATGGCTCGCAGCGTCTTCGAACAATAACTAAACAATACCGCACTTTGCCGAGCCTGCTTCCGAAAGGGATAAACGCATCTCTTGCTTTCGGCGCGGTGTAGCTTCACATATTCTACCTATAAAAGATTGAAACCCTGTCAGCTACTGCCTATTAAAGGAGAAGTGGCTGACAGGGTGAAGAGAATTTCTCAGGAGAGGGCTAAAGATTAGAGTGCGTACTCACGCAGGCGGTCTGCACGGTTGCCGTCACGCAGCTTGGCCATGACCTCGCGCTCAATCTGGCGCACACGCTCACGGGAAAGGCCAAACTTGCGGCCAATCTGATCCAGGGTGCGCGGGACACCGTCGTCCAAGCCGTAGCGCAGGCGGATGACGTCCTGCTCGCGCTCCTCAAGGGTGTCGATGACACCGCGAATATCGGAGTGGCGCATTGCCGCCACAACGGCGGATTCGGCGTCGGTAGCTTCGGCGTCCTCGATGAAGTCACCCAGTGGTGCTTCCTCATCGGTGCCTACAGGCATGTCGAGGGAGACAGGATCGCGGGACTGACGCAGCAGCATCTCGATCTTGGATTCCTCGATGCCGGACTCTTCAGCCAGCTCCTCATTGGTGGCCTCGCGGCCCAGGGACTGGTACATCTCACGCTTGATGCGGGAGAGCTTGTTGACCTGCTCTACCAGGTGGACTGGCAGACGGATGGTGCGGGACTGGTCAGCCATGCCGCGGGTAATGGCCTGACGGATCCACCAGGTGGCGTAGGTGGAGAACTTAAAGCCCTTGGCGTAATCAAACTTCTCCATGGCGCGGATAAGGCCCAGGTTGCCTTCCTGGATGAGATCCAGAAGTGGCATGCCGCGGCCGGTGTAGCGTTTCGCAAGCGAAACGACCAAGCGCAGGTTTGCCTCCAGCAGGTGGGAGCGTGCCTTCTTGCCTTCCCGGACCAGAATTTTGAGATCACGCTTTTCGGCGCGGGTGACCTTTTCTGCATTCGCCAGCTTGTACTCGGCGTAGAGACCAACCTCGATGCGCTGGGCGAGTTCTACCTCATCTTCAGCGCTGAGCAGTGCGGTTTTGCCGATGCCGTTGAGATAAACACGGACCAAGTCGGCGGAAGGGTTGTCATTGGTCTGGTTGCGGCGTGAGCCGCGGTCTACCTCCGGCTCCTCTTCATTTGAATTGCTTCCAAGGTCAGCGGCCTTGGTGTGGGACTTTTCAGCCATCTCTAGCCTCCTGAGGTTGCGGCTTTGTACATGAGGTACAACGAAGTGCTTGCGCGTTTAGTTCCCCGGTTTAGAAAAATTTTTCAAAAGTAGTGCAGACATAAAGGAGGCCCTCCCCGCATACGGGGGAGGGCTCACTCATGGCATGGGCAGTTTGACCTTGCAGTTGGCCATTGGGGCCGGCTAGCTACGCACCTTTACCAAGTATCGGTAGATGGTCGGCTCGGAGACCCTGAGGCGCTCTGCCGCGGCGGCGATTCCGCCCTTCAAGAGGAAAAAGCCGCTATCTTCGAGGGCGCGAACGACCTCGATGCGCTCGTCGCGCTGCATGCGTCGGACAGGCACGGACTGGGTAGAAATCGCGGAGTCCAGCATGGAGTCCAACAGGTTCTCTACGTTGTCGCGCAGCGATTCGCTGACCGCTTCCTCTGGCTCTGGCTCTGGGGCCACGGCAGCATGGGCTGTGCGTGCTCCCGGGTAGCCGCCGAAGGCTTCGGCCTTGTCCGGTGCTTCCTCGGTGTTGCCGATGAGGAAGCTGGCGGCGTTGCGGATTGCTACGAGATCCGAGATGTCGACGTTGATGCACAGCATGCCGCGCATGTGGCCCGTCTCATCACGCAGGAAGTAGCTAGAGGAGTGGCAAATCTTGCCTTCCGTGTTGACGGCCCGGTAGCCGGTCATCATGGGGACGGCGGAGGCGTCGCCTTGTTTCATAAACCACAGGGCGAAATCAGTTACAGGACCGCCAATCTGGCGGCCGGAGATGTGGCCGTTCGCAATGGCGATGATTGACTGATCTGGGACATCGAGATCGTGCAGAACGATCTCAGTGTTTGGGCCCAAGGCCTGGCCTAGAAATTCGACGAGTGGTACGTACTGCCCGAGGAAATCTTGGTCTATGCCATGACTGTTGAGTTCATTCATCAGCTGAAGCATGTCCTTTAAGTTCCTGACACTTTAAGAAAGTTGGATAGATATTAACACGACAAAAAGCGGGTAAACACGAGCGGCCAAGCGCTGTGTTCACCCGCTCAAGGTGTGCCTTACGGCAGTATTAGCCGCAGACTGGGATAGGTGGGTGGATAGCCAGTGCAAGGCCACCCTGGGAGGTCTCGCGGTACTTGGCGTTCATATCCTTACCCGTCTTGTACATCGTCCAGATGACGTCATCGAGGCTGACGCATGGCTTGGACTCGCGCTCAAGGGCCATGCGGGCGCTGGTGATGGAGTCAACTGCAGCGACTGCGTTGCGCTCGATGCACGGAATCTGTACCTGGCCCAGGACCGGGTCACAGGTCAAGCCGAGCTTGTGCTCCATAGCGATTTCGGCTGCGATGCAGACCTGCTCTGGGGTAGCGCCCATGAGCTGAGCCAGACCGCCGGCGGCCATGGAACAGGCGACGCCGACCTCGCCCTGGCAACCAACCTCTGCACCCGAGATGGATGCATTCATCTTGTACAGCGAAGCAATCTGGTTGCAGGCGAAGATGTAGTCGGAGAACATCTCCTCGGTGACCGGCTCAACGAACTTGTCGTAGTAGGCGATGACTGCTGGGACGATGCCGCAAGCGCCGTTGGTAGGAGCGGTGACCACGCGGCCACACGAAGCGTTTTCCTCGGAGATGGAAAGCGCGAACATGTTGACCCAGTCGAGGATGTTGAGGCCATCGTGCGGCTCATCCGTTTCCAGCAGGCGCTTGAGCGCAGCAGCACGGCGTGGGACGAGGAGCTGGCCCGGCAGAGGGCCGTCAGTTGATGAGCCACGCTCGATGCCGGTGTACATGACATCGCGGACCTTGCGCATGTGCTCCTTGACCTCTTCTTCGGTGGCGTGTGCCAGCTCGTTGGCCATGCCCAGCTCTGGAAGAGTCAAGTTGTGCTGCTCGCAGAGGGCGAGCATTTCCTGTGCGCTTGCGTAGGCGTAAGGAACCTTGACGTTGTCCTCGCCGCGCTTTGCAAAATCTTCCTGGGAGACAATGAAACCGCCGCCGATGGAGTAGTAGGTCTTGTGGAGCAACTCTTCATCACCGTTGAAGGCGATGAGGCACATGCCGTTCTCGTGCATCGGCAGGTACTCGTTGTGGAAGTAGAAGCCGCCTTCCTTCGGGAAATCGACCTCGCGGGTACCACCGAGCATGAGCTTTTCGGAGGTGCGAACGTTCTTCACGAATTCGTTGATGCCGTCGATGTCTACGGTCTCTGGCACCTCGCCGGCCAGGCCCAGGAGGATGGCCTTATCGGTGGAGTGACCGATGCCGGTAAGCGAGAGGGAACCGTACACGTTGGCTTGAATGCGGGTGACGTGGTCGAAGATGTCCTTTTCTTTCAGCTCATCTACGAACGCCTTACCAGCCTTCATTGGGCCAAGCGTGTGTGAGCTTGAGGGGCCGATGCCGATCTTGAACATATCGAAAATGCTGATGAACATTGCTTTTCCTTGAATCTTCCGAGGGGGAGAGGGGGTCCGGGGGTTTCTAGTGTTTAGAAAGCCTGGACGATGGTGTAGAGGATGGTGGCGACAGCTACCAGGCCCATGAAGAAGACGAAGTAGTTGGAAGCCTGGCCCTTGAAGCGCTGCAGTGCAGGAACCTTGTGGATTGCCCACATCGGGATGAGGAAGAGGATGAGTGCAATCGTCGGGCCACACAGGGTCTCAATCATGCCCAGGATGGATGGGTCTGCCCAAGCGGTCAGCCATGCGGTAACCAGCATGAAGATGAGGGTGATGGTGCCGAGCTTGCGAGCGGTTGCAGCGTCGTCCTTGTCGAGGTTCTTGTTGCCTTTGAGGATGAGGCCTTCGAAGCCCTCAGCAGCGCCGAGGTAGTGGCCGAGGAAGGACTTTGCAACAGCGATCATTGCGATAATCGGTGCAATCCACTGGATGATCGGGGTATCGAAGTGGTTAGCCAGGTAGGACAGGATGGTGATGTTCTGGGCTTTTGCTTCTGCCATGTCAGCTGGCGACAGTGACAGTGCGCAGGAGAAGACGAAGAACATAACGACGACGACCATGAGGATTTCTGCGCGCAGCAGGATGGTGCGTGCCTTGACCTCGCCGAACTTGCCGTAGGTCTCGCGGCGGTCAACTGCGAAGGAGGAAATCATCGGGGAGTGGTTGAAGGAGAAGACCATAACCGGAACCAGGAGCATCAGGGTGACGCCCAAGCTGTGGCCGGAAGCTTCACGGGCAACGTTCAGGTCGAAGGAATCGAACAGTGCGGTGTTCCACTTCGGGATGAGGTAGATGGACAGGAGGACCAGGACGGCGATGAATGGGTAGACCAGCCAGGACATGACGTGGACGATGACATCCTTGCCCATGCGGACGATGAGGATGAGGCCGCCGACGAGCAGCAGGGAGGTCAGCCAGCGGTCCGGCGGGGTGACGCCGAGCTGGTTCTCCAGGAAGGAGTTAACCGTGTTGGTGATGGTCACGGAGTAGACCAAGAGGATGGGGTAGACGGACAGGAAGTACAGGATGTTCATGAACACGCCTGCCTTGATGCCGAAGTGCTCCTCGACGACGTCGGTCAGGTCACCGGATGGCTTGGAGCTGGAGAGAACCAGGCGAGCCAGGCCGCGGTGTGCCCAGTAGGTCATCGGCAGGGCAACAACCGTCATGATGATGAGCGGGATGATGCCGCCGATGCCGGCGTTGATTGGGAGGAACAGAACGCCTGCACCGATTGCGGTGCCGAAGAGGGAGAGCATCCAGGTTAGGTCGGAGTTGTTCCACTTCGGTGCGCCGGTGGTGCCGGCGAATGGGGATTCTGCAGGATCGAATCCTGCGGCTTGTTCAGCTTTGACTGCTTTTGAGGTCTTCATGTTCTCAGGCATGTTTGGCTCATTCTCCGGATGATTAGCGGTGTCTTTCCGCAAGACTGAGTGAGACATTTTTTGGTCTCCTTGATGTCTCTAGTTGGTTGACCGAAGCCTTAGAGCTTGGCGCAACTTTGCAAGTCTTGAGAATTTTCTCGCGGCTACAATTTTGCAACTGCAGTTGGACTTTTCAACTCTGTGTCCTGCAGCTTCAGCCCTTGTTGCTTCGCTGTGTCTTTATCATAAGCCTGTTTGGAGAAGATTTGATAATAAATTATCGCATTGCAAGTACGTTTTTTATCACTCCCTCAAAATTTGAGTTTTACGCCAGATTGTGCTTTGTTCAACACCCTAAATTAAACGATGAACTAAGTCACATCCAATAAGAAAAAGCGCAGGTAAAAGCACCTGCGCCGTTGGGGCATCTTCTGCCCCTTGGTTTTAATTGATCCCCTTTAGGTTTCCACCAGAACGGTGAAGGGGCCTTGATTGACGGATGCAACTTCCATCATCGCGCCGAACTTTCCGGTCTCAACGTGGACGCCGCGTGCAAGAAGTCCTGCAATGATTTTCTCAATCACAGGCTCTGCTGCATCCCCGGGCGCGGCATCAGACCAAGAGGGGCGGCGGCCCTTGGCGGTCTTGCCATAGAGCGTAAACTGGCTAACTACCAGTACGGGAGCGCCTGCTTCCTTGACGGATTTCTCGCCTTCGAGGATGCGTAGCTCGGCAATCTTGCGCGCCATCTTTTCTATCTTGGCTTCTAGCTCTGCAGTATTTACTGCAGTGTCTTCGCGCGATACTCCCACAAGGGCGAGGAGCCCGCCGGTTTCTGGGCAGTCGATAGCGCCTACGACCTCGCCCTCCACGGTCACTGAAGCGCTGGATACTCGGGTTAAAACTGCGCGCATTAGTCTTCCTCCTCCGCAGTTAGGTTTTGGCCGGCAGCGACCGCGCCTGCCTCGAGGTTGCAGAACGGGGCCAGCTCGGTGGGGATAATGAGGCCGTGGCGGATGAGGTCAACCATGGCCGGCAGCGCGGAGGCCACCAGCTCCTCCTCATCGAAGCCCTGGGCTGCGGCGTAGAGCTCGATGGTCTCGCCAAGGGAGAGCCCCGCTGGGTTTAAGCCGGCGACGATGGCCGCGATGTGCTTGTCGACGTCGTGGGACCAGCGTGGGCCCTCCGTGCGGGTAAGGCGCAGCGCGGCGGGGGCAAAGCCCATGCCCAACTCGGCGTCGGGAAGCTGCACGTCCTCGCGGGCCACGCCGGGGCGGACCTGGAAGTGCTTGGTCTCTAGCTCGCCCGGGACAAGACCTCGGAGCCAGGCCACGCGCGCGAAGTATTCCTCTACTTCTGGGCCCAGGGGATCGGTGAAAGGCTGCGGCATGTACTCGGCGAGGACGTCGGAAGGCTCGTCATCGTCGATGCGCTGGATGGCCACAAAACCAAAGCCGATGCCGGTGACGTCGTGCTCGTTAAAGTGCTCAAGCCAAAGCCGGGCGCGCTCGCGGCCGAGGTCGCTGCGAACATCCACGGACTCGTCCTTGAGCCAGGTGGAGACGTAGAGGGCAGGGTCGGCGACGTCGCGCTGGATTATCCAGGCGGCCACGCCCTTTTCTGGAAGCCAGGAGGCCACGCGCTGCTGCCAGGACTGTTCGCCCTGGTGGACCCATGCTCCCAAGATGTGTGCGCTGCCGCCTGGTGCGAGGTGCTCGACTGCCTGGGAGACCACGAGCTCGCTGGCGCCGTCCAGGTTAAGCCCGGAGTCGCGGTAGATGTGGCCGACTTCCGGCAGGCCCACCACGAAAGGCGGGTTGGCCACGATGCGATCGAAGCGGCGGCTGGCTACTGGTTCAAACCAGGAGCCCTGGAGCAGTTCGACCTTTTCTTCTGCCGCGGGGCCTGCGGCGGCCAGCGTGGCGCGCGCGAGGTCCAGAGCGCGGGAGTGTAGGTCGGTGGCCGTCACGTGGGCGGCGGTGGAAAGCTGGCCGAGCAGCTGCACGCCGGAGCCGGTGCCTAGGTCCAATGTGGTCTCCACCGGAGTAAGCGGCGTCGATTGCAAAAGCGAGAGGCTGGCCGCTCCCACGCCGAGCACGTGCTCGGAGCCCGGGACGTGGTCCACCAGGGAAGCATCCACGTCAGAGAAGACCAGGCGGTTGGTGCCGACGATGATGTGTGGGCGGATGTCATAGGCAATGTAGGCATTGCCGGACTCGTCGAGTTGTGCGACGCCTGCATCCATGAGCTTGGTGGCAAGGCGGGCGCCGAGGACGTCGGAAAGCTGCGTCGGAGCCACGGCGTCGTGCAGGATAAACAGACGGATGAGCGCGTCCAAGGTGGTATCACCCGCAGCGCCCAGGGCCACAGCGGCCGGCTCGCCGCGGTGAAGCGCCTCGGTGTATTCGGGGCCCAAGTGCCCGGCGATGCCGTCGGCGGTGAAACCGTGGGAGCTTAAGAACTCGCCAAGCTCCGCGGCGACGGCGGCGACGGGGAGCTCGGGATTGAAGTCAGGTCCAAATTTAGTCATCATCTTTTCTCCGTCTTTTCTCCAGCCTTATTTCTTAATCTGTTTATCTATGCCGATTATTGCGAGTCGTCGTCATGATCGATGGTCTCGGCAGACCGCTGCTCGATGCCCTCGCGCTTGGGCTGGGCTAGTTGCTCTGCCTGCATTTGCGCCATCTGGCGGGCAAGCGCCGGCTTATAGATGTTCTTTTCGCGCTTGTCCTTGCGCTGGCCCTGCGCGTTACCAATCACCACGGCGATCCACGGCAGCGGGAAGGTAACGGCGATGATTAAGGTGCCGGCGAGCCAGGCGTCGAAGAAGTACATGAGCGCGCCGCCTATGAGGAGGGAGGGGACGCGCAGAAACTGCAGGATGGAATAGGTGACTTCGCGCCGATGCAACTGCTGGCCCGGGGAGAGCTGGGCGGTGGTGATGAGGTGGGCTTCGCGGCGTTGGAAAGGGCGCGCCCATCCGCGCCGCCCCGTTTGTGGGGTGCCGGAGGAATTTCGGCTTAACCTATCGCGCGAGTTCTTGGGGGACATGCGTACAAGGGTAGACGGGCGAGGTGCGAACTTCGACACCGATGCGGCATGATTGGTGGAGTGAGTACGACGACTAAGACGATTGAACGCCCCGACGTCCGCGAGGACACGTCCACTTCTGATGACACCCCGAAGTTCTTTCATTACGTAAAGAAAGACCAGATTTTGGACTCCGCAGTCAACGGTAAGTACGTCGTTGCGCTGTGTGGCGAGACCTTCCCCGTAACCAAGCAGGCAAAGCCCGGCTCCCCGGTATGCCCGGATTGTGAGCGCGTGTACAAGGGCCTGCGCCGCAAGTGAGCCGCCCGGTGAGTAATTCTGTGTCCCGCAACCCCAGAAGATTCGCCAACAACGGAAAGCTACGCGCCTGGCAGCAGGCCGCCCTCGATAAGTTCCTGGCCAAAAAGCCGCAGGACTTCATGGCCGTGGCAACGCCTGGTGCAGGTAAGACCACCTTCGCTCTGCGCATTGCCACGGAGCTGATGGAAGACCGCACGGTTGAGCGCGTCATCGTCGTGGTGCCTACTGAACACCTGAAGATTCAGTGGTCCCAGTCGGCCGCGCGGGTGGGCTTGGCGCTGGATCCGAACTTCTCGAATTCTTCTGCCGTGAACCCGGCGATGGACGGCATCGTGGTGACCTATGCCCAGGTGGGCATGCACCCGTTCAAGCACCGCGCGGTGGCTTCGGCGCGCCGTACGTTGGTGATCCTGGATGAGATTCACCACGCCGGTGACGCCAAGAGCTGGGGCGACGGCGTGCGTGAGGCTTATGACGACGTCGAGCACCGCTTGGCGCTTACCGGTACGCCTTTCCGCTCGGATGACTCGCAGATTCCTTTCGTGCGCTACGAGCAGGACGGCGAGGGCCACCTGGTCTCTCGCTCGGATCACGCCTATAACTATGGCGATGCGCTTCGCGACGGCGTCGTGCGCCCCGTTGTGTTCTTGTCTTACTCGGGCGAGGCGCGTTGGCGTGACTCCGCGGGTGAGGAATACGCCGCGCGTCTGGGCGATATCTTGAACCCTGAGCAGACAGCCCGTGCATGGAAGACGGCGCTGGACCCGAAGGGCGAGTGGATCCCGGCGGTGCTGCAGGCCGCACACACGCGCCTTATGCAGATGCGCCGCAACATGCCGGACGCCGGCGGCCTGGTGCTTGCTACCGATACGCAGACCGCGCGTGCCTACGCGAAGCTGCTGAAGCAGATTTCCTCGACCCCGGTCTCGGTGATTTTGTCCGATGACCCGGGCTCCTCGGACCGCATTGAGGAGTTTTCCAAGTCCACCGACGAGTGGATGGTGGCAGTGCGCATGGTGTCTGAGGGCGTCGACGTCCCGCGCCTAGCGGTGGGCGTTTACGCCACCTCGGCCTCGACTCCGCTGTTCTTCGCGCAGGCAATCGGCCGCTTCGTGCGATCGCGTATGCCCGGTGAGACCGCCTCGGTGTTCCTGCCTTCCGTGCCGGTGCTGCTGGGCCTGGCTGAGAACATGGAAAAGGAACGCAACCATGTCCTGGGTGAGGAAAAGGGCCCCGATAAAGAGGGCTGGGACGACGAGCTATTGGCGGAGGCCAATACTAAGAAGTCTGAGCCCGACATGCTCGAGCCCTCCTACGAGGCCCTCGGCGCTGAGGCGGAATTTTCCGGCTTGCTGTTTAACGGCTCGCAGTTCAACACCGGCGATATCACCGAAGACGTCGATGCGGACTTCCTGGGCATCCCCGGGCTTCTCGACGCCGACCAGGTCAAGGACCTGCTGCGCAAAAAGCAGTCGGAGGAACTCGACCGCCGCGAAGCAGAGGAGAAGGCGCGCCGGGCTGCTGAGGCCGCTGAGGAACAGCGCCGCAAGCTCTACGGCATGCAGTACGCCCCGAAGCGCCGTGAGGAACCAGCCAACAACCAAGAATCCACCGGCGTGGTGGATGAGATTGGCAACCTGCGCAAGGAGCTCAACACCGTTGTCTCCATTACCGCGCAGCGCACCGGCCGCCCCCACGGCGCCATTCACACCGAGGTCCGCAAGGCCTGCGGCGGCCCACCCACCGCGCTTTGCGACGCCGAGCAACTGCGCCAGCGCATCGAGTACCTGCGCAAGTGGTAGGTGACGCGACGCGGTGCACTCCTAGCGTGGAGCGCACCCAGCGTGGGTAACTTAGTCAAAAGCAGTAGTCAAAAGCAATAGAACGATTAGCGATAACACGATTAAGGCTTGTGGGCAGCACTCAAGGAGGCCAAGCGTATGACCACCCCGAACGACCCTCACACCCCGGGCAACGGGAAGAATTCCGACAGCGCCGAAGGTGCGGTATTCCCGGCCTATGCCGGTGGTGGTGTCGGTGAACCTCAAGCCGAAAAGAAAAGCGTGATCGCTATTTGGGCTCTCGTAATCGGCATCATTGCGCTGGTGTCTTTGTTCCTAGTTGTTCCACCGCTGCTGCTGGGGCCGATTGGCATCATCGTCTCCATCGTCGCATTGCTAAAAGGCAAGAAGCGACCAAAAGAGCTGCGCCGCACCTGGATGTCCATCGCCGGCTTGATTACCTCAATTATCGCTTTGATCTTGTCCGTTGCTTTCTCGATTTACTTGTATACGCACATTGGTTGGACGATGACGCCTGACCCTGAAATGTGCATGACCATCGATGACCCAGCGCAAAAGCAAGCCTGCATGGAAGATTCTTTGGACGGCGCTACTCAAAACTAGATTGCCAGTGATTTCACAGGTTCCGTCAGTAACGTGGCCGGAAGCGTTTACAAACGCATAAGCTATTTAACGCACATATTCGATAAAAGCACGCTATTAGGGCTGCCCCAAGGAGGCCAAACGCATGACCACCCCGAACAACCCAGAGAACCCGAACAACCCGAACAACCCAGAGAACCCGAACAACCTGAACAACCCAGAGAACCCGGACAACGCAAAGAGCCCATTTAGCAGCGACAGCACCAGCAAGCTGCCGTCCTACGGTGAGGCAACCTCCAAGGCCAACGAGGAGCGCGCTCACGACGCATACGCCACGGACGCTAACGCAACCGCCGCTGGCACCGGCTACCCGGCCTACGCTGGTGCTGACAGCCAGCCGGCAAAGAAGAACGCCGTTGCTATCTGGGCGATGGTCATCGGCATCATCGCGCTGCTGTCCCTGCTGCTGATTGTTCCGCCGCTGCTGCTTGGCCCAATCGGCATCATCGTCTCCATCATCGCGCTGGTCGTTGGCAGCAAGCGCCCGAAGGAGCTGCGCCGCACCTGGATGTCCATCGTCGGCCTAATTACTTCCATCCTGGCTCTCGGTGGCACCATCGCCGTCATGGCCCTCGGCGTGAAGGTCCTCGGCGACACTGGCGCCGACAAGTGCCTGGAGCTGCAGGACCCTGCCCAGCAGCAGGCCTGCATGGAGGATACCCTGGGCACCGCAGCGCAGCAGTAAGGGAAATACCCACACACTGCACTAAGTAACCCCCACGAGCCCCGACCATATACGTGGTTGGAAGGCACGTGGGGGTTCTTAATGTCTCGTGGAAGTCGCAGTCGCACCGTCACTTGGCGTCGGTAAGTGCGTTTCCGAGCGGAACTAGGAGAGGGGATTAACCCTGTTTGATAATTATTGAACGGTGTTCAAGATGCTGGGCTACGATACCTGCATGGCAGAAATCTCGACTGTGCTGATGAGTATTAAGATGCGTGCAAGCCTTGAAGGTAGGCATATCTCGGGCGCTGAACGCATCGTGGAACCACACCTTGTTCCTCGCGTGAGCTCAGAGCTTGCCACTCGGGCGTTGCGGCATGAGAAGGGCGTGCCGGATTCCATCAACATTGCTACGAGGGCGGTTGCAGCAAGCGACATTGCTCATGTCAGTGCCTTGAAAGTTAGTACACAGGACTGCGAGAACCCGGAGTCTGCACAAACAGCGATGATAGCCGTGCTCGCTAGGAACAACCGTGTTTCCGAAAGTGCAGCCCGCCGAGGTATCGAGCTTCTGTACCGCACCCGCGATATGCGCGGTGCGAGCATCGTCTGCGCGGAAACCGGTGAGCGTCTAGACACTCACGAGCAACGAGGCGTTCGGGTGGGAACATTTGATTGGTCTGATTTCCTTTGCGCCGAGTCGAAGAACCATCGGGCTGATGCCGTTGCTTTAGCATCCAAGGCTCTTGCTGCGCCGGGCATTGTCGCGGAAGTCTGTATTTCCGATGACCCGAGCTACACCACGGGTTATGTTGCGGTCGAAGGTTCCTATACGGCTTTGCACAACGTCAAGGCTGAAGGCGGGAAACAAGGCGGACGTGTCTTGTTCTATTCAGGCGCACTTAGTGCACTTCCGGCGACAGAGCAGTGGCTGCGTGAAAAGCCTGTCCTTGTGGAAGGATCTTGGCAATGAGCCTGGAAGACTGGGCATTCAGTTCTAATGCTTCGTGGCGTGAGCGTGGTCTGGAAAGAGTCGAAAGGATCATTAGCGGTAGTCAAAGTCCGCGCACCGTGGTCGATGGGCGTGAAACGCTGCTTGCGGGATCGTCTGATTACCTGGGGCTCGGGGCGAATCGCGCGCTTGCCGACGCAGCCCACGAAGCAACGCTGCGCGCCGGGGTGGGGTCGGGAGGATCGCGACTGACTACGGGTACGAGTGATTATCATGTCGCGCTCGAGCGTGATCTGGCTGGTTTTGTCGGTGCGCCGGCAGCGCTCGTGTTCGGTTCGGGTTACCACGCCAACATGGGAGTAATCCCTGCGCTTGCTGCAGCTGCGCGAGATCGTGGCGAGAGACTTTCTGTTTTCTCTGACGCTGATAATCATGCGAGCATCATCGACGGCATCCGGCTGGCCAAGTCGAGCTACCAAGGGGTCCGGTCATCTGTTTATCCGCACCTCGACGTGAAAATCTTAGAAGAGCAGCTAGCTGCCGATGCATCAGAGCGCCGATTGATTGTCAGTGACGGCGTATTTTCCATGTCCGGCGAGCTTGCGAATCTCCATGCGCTTCAGGAACTTGCTCAGGATTACAACGCCTGGTTGATGATCGATGACGCGCACGGGATCGGCACACTTGGCAGAAATGGACGCGGCGTTTGTGAGCATTTCGATTTACCTTTGCCGGATATCTATATCGGTACCGCTAGCAAAGCCCTAGGTGTGGCGGGCGCTTTCGTCGTGGGCAGTGAGCCACTTATCGAGCTATGCCGCCAACGCTGCCGCAGCTATATCTTCTCAACGTCCATGCCACCATCGCAGGCGGCTGCTATTAGTGCGGCGTTAGCTCTTGTTCCTTCGCATGTGCCACGGCTTGCCCGCGTCGTGCACAACCTTCGGCAGCGTCTGCGGGCGAACGGATGGAAAGTGGCGGACTCGCCCGCACCTATTATCGTCTTGCCAGTAGGCGCTGAGGACGCAGCTATGGAGTGTGCGGCACAGGCGGCTGAAAGGGGAGTAATTGTTTCTCCGATCCGCTATCCGTCGGTACCGCTCGGACAGGCATTGCTAAGACTTACAGCTCATGCCGACTACTCCGAGGATGATATTGCGCTCATTGTCGATGCCGTAGGCCCTGCGCCTCAATAACGAGACCGCGGCGCTCACCACAAAGTAACCATCACAATGAGAGTTAGTTCCATTAGTGCTGCCTGCCAGATTATGTGATGGCCGAAGGCTGTCGATTTGGGGTAGTTGGTACCGCGAGTCTGC
>NZ_KV788558.1:0-501 GCF_001807315.1 Corynebacterium sp. HMSC06D04 | reverse complement strand
GGATTCGCCTACACCGCGTTTGTCGTGGATGTCTTCAGCCGAAAAATTGTTGGTGTTGCTACACGCTCGACGATGCGTACCGATGCGCTGCCCATGGAGGCTTTGGAGCATGCGTTAACGACTGCAGGGCGAATTCATGGAAACCAGCTGATTCACCACAGCGATCGGGGCAGCCAGTACGTGTCACTGAAGTATTCCACCGCGCTAGCGGAATCCGGAATCCGTCCGAGTGTGGGAACAGTCGGCGATTCTTATGACAATGCTCTAGCCGAAACAGTCAATGGTCTCTACAAGGCGGAACTGATTCATGCCCAAGGCCCGTGGACGTCGGTCGGAGAAGTCGAATTGGCCACCTTGCGGTGGGTGTATTGGTGGAACACCAAGCGGCTTCATGAAGCTTTGGACTACGCCACCCCACAGGAAGTAGAAACCGAGTACTATCTCACCCAGCCCATCAACACAGGGCCGTAAAAGAAGCGGAACTAAACCCAGGACGCTTCA
>NZ_KV788557.1:0-4677 GCF_001807315.1 Corynebacterium sp. HMSC06D04 | reverse complement strand
CCCCGACGTGTCTACTTTCCGGGGGTCAGGCCCGTTGTCCACTAGTTCTTGTACAAGTTCGCGGTTAGTACCGCGGCGCAGGGTAGCCGTATGGCTTGTGCGGGCCGCGGCGATCCTGGCCGTCGCAACGCATCCATGGATGGTGCTGTGCCACCTGGGAAGACTTAAACGTGCTTTCGCGGAATGGCGTGTAAGAGCGCATGGACGAAAAGTGCATTAATTTCTTCAACAGGGTCTCCCGAGTCATTAGGCGGTAGCAGGCCGCGTGGTGAAGATTCCGAGACTCATAGTGGCTCAAACGAAGCAACTGGAGGACAAGGCGACACGGCCGTTCTGTCAGAATCTATTGATGGGGACAAAACCGGTGTGCGTCGAGCGAAATCCGATGGCATCTCAAAGGTTTCATGGGATGACGATTTTCCATTCGAGGTTCGGTTCCTCGCAGCGAGGTTCGAACCAAACGAAAGGTTCAGAACTAATAATGGTGGAACGGGTAAAGGCGTTTTACATCTGAATTTGTATTTTCCGCTTTTCCAAAATGAGTTTAAGTATTGGCAGGAGCAGTATGGTCACGCTCCGTATGAAGAAGTCATGGAAATCGTGAAATCTGCATACGAAAGTGAAGCAGTGTCCAAGGTGATGCATGGGAAAAAGCTGAATGGTGCTCGAACAATTAGTCCAGAGGCGCTAGAAGAAGCTGAGTCCCCCGTAGATTTGAGTATTTCTCAAACCGTAGTGAATGCTTGGCTAGGGACAGAAGCTCTGACTGCTGCGCT
Organism: Corynebacterium sp. HMSC06D04; assembly: GCF_001807315.1. Classification (NCBI taxonomy): domain Bacteria; kingdom Bacillati; phylum Actinomycetota; class Actinomycetes; order Mycobacteriales; family Corynebacteriaceae; genus Corynebacterium; species Corynebacterium sp. HMSC06D04. The sequence goes on along the minus strand of NZ_KV788557.1, from coordinate 3,901 downwards.
GTTGGGGCTGGTTAATGTTGAGTCGCGGATCGTAAATCGATTCAATGGGCGTCACTACATCAGGACCGGAGTTTAGACGTCTACTTGAATGGGAGTGTCGGGGCTGGTTCGACTGCATCGGTTGGTGTTGCAATTCGCCAGTAAGAATCATCGATATAGGTTTTAGAGCCCTCGAAGCTTTTCTCACACTTAACTAATCGCGTTGATAGTGAATCACCGTCTTTGGGGATTGGCAGGCCTAATTCGGCGGCAATTTTCTGGTGCTTGAGGTAATCTCCAAGGATCACGATCCCCTCAGGCTGTAGAGCAGAACGAGAGCCTCCGTTGTATCGAATACGCTTCATATAGTCCTTTTGCTGCGCGACAGTGGCGATGATGCCACGTGGGACTATGATGCCTTGAGCAATTCTGAACAATTCATTGAGGCGCTGAGCTCCGGAACTTGAAGAGAAAATCTTTGCTCGGTCGTCCTCGCTGAGTTGTAGGAGGGTGTTCGGCGGAAAAGCTTCGTCTAGGAAAAGCCATTGAATTGCGCTGCGACCAGCGGCGGAAATCGAGCGCTTGCCGTCGCGATTGCTGCCTCTAGTCAGAATTGAGTAATCGAGAAAAGCGAATCCCACTCGAAAAGTTCCCTGCTCATCGTCGGCATGGCAAAGCATTCCATGATGCCCGAGAGCCTCGATAGGGATCATCCAGCCAAACTTCTGTTTCGAGTACTTGCAGTCAACTTCGAAGCCCTCGATGTCGAAATCCATCACCTCACCGTCGCCGATAAAGCCGTCGAATTCTCGGCGAATGTTGATTTCGACTATTGAGCCGAGGTGAGCAGATTCGGTCTTACTGAGCTGGCTAATGGCGAAACGTCCAGTATGTTGACCATCATAAATCTGGTCGAAAGACTCGCGGAAGACACGTCCGAGGCGTTCTCCCGTGGGGTCTTGCTCTTTGAATGCAGCCGCTAGCTGTATAGAAATCGTGTCAGGTTGAATCTTGGCAATCACCTTGCCAATTTTAAATCAGACTCAGCTGGTTGACACGGGTTGGTGTTGCAGGTTCTAGAGACTTCGGAATTGGTTTCTTTCGCAGCGCGAACTTTATGCGTTCGCCGAGTGCCTTGGCCACCGGCGGAGGAAAGGCATTGCCAACCTGCCGCCATTGTGCGGTTTTCCCACCGGCCCACTTCCAGTCTTCGGGGAAACCTTGGATGACACCACCCATTCGTACCGTCAAACGCGGCATTTCTTGTTCGGGGTCTGTTGTGAAATCAGCAGCTGGCGGTGATTCGGCGATAGAGGAGCCCTTAATTCCGAGTTTCTTCCAGGCTTCTCGAGCACGCGTTGGCCCTACATCTGGGCCACCATGTTTTTTGCTTCCGCCCACAAGAGTCGGGCCCACTGTGTTTGCGTTTCGAGCCCAAGCTTCAGCTCCAGGCCAACCATTTTCTGCCATTAGCGGGAGAAGTGCTGTTCCCACCGGCATGTGTGATTTAACTACTTTCGGCCAGGCAAAATAGTTGGCAAATTCGTCCTTTAAAGCGACAAGGATGAACCTTGGTCGAAGCTGCGGCACTCCATAATCAGCTGCTTGGAGAAGTTTCCAAAAGGCGGTGTACCCCATTTCTTCAAGCTGATCGATTATTTGATCTCGGTAGGAGTCAAACCGTTTTTGACCGAGCCCTTTAACGTTTTCTAGAAGCACAGCACGTGGATCAATTTCGTTGATCAGACGTAGCGCCTGTGGAAAGAGGTCGCGTTCATCGTCGGCGCCAAGTTGCTTACCTGCTATTGAAAAAGGAGGGCATGGAACTCCGCCAGCAAATAGGTCGATTTTCCCTCTCCATGGCCTACCATCCAGGTTATGGACGTCCATTTCATGGACATTCCATTTTCCAAGAGGTCCTTCAGTTCCGCGGTTCTGGCGGAGAGTTTCAGCGGCCCAATTATCGATTTCGACGACCGCTGCGTGATGGAAACCTGCCTGTTCTAAGCCCAAAGCCTGGCCGCCAGCGCCAGCGCAAATCTCGAATGAGTGGAGGCGTGAGGTAGCCATCGAGCCGGTTCCTTTCTGAGCGTGAAAACGTAAACAATCATCGTGTGATAATGGTTTGATTAATAAAGTGTCTGTGTTGATTCTCTGTTGAGAGCATAGCGAGTTGGCGGACATTCCATATAATTTTACGAACGCTTGTTCCCTTAAGAGGTGTAATTGCATGAAAACGACGCGAGTGCCCTGGCATCGAGATGAGATCTTGGTAGTGGCTGCGATCGGGATCAAGTATGGGTGGCCGAACACGTCGCCGCGTTCGGAAATGGAAAAGCTCTCGAGTCTACTGCGTAGATGCGCCGTCCACCCTGAAATTGAGCCAGGTGAAGAGGACACGAAATTCCGTAATGTTAATGGAGTCGAGCGAAAATACTACGACTTATTAACTGCACGCCCAGGATATCCAGGAAACGCGACCAATGGTGGAAAAACTACTTATTCGATTGTTGAATACATGATTGAGCACCAGATGGAAGTCTTTGAAGCTGGAATTAAGATACAGCAAATGCTGGAGTCTGACACATACCGGAGTTTCGTTATCCCAGGCCTAAGAGTTTAAGGCTCGGAATGTCGGTCGGCGCCCACTCTAGTTCTTGGGCTTTGTCTGGGGTGACCCAGTGGGTAGCGTCGTGGTCGGTGAGGGCGAGGCCTTCGGTTGTCAGGTTGGCCTCGGTGGTGCAGCGAAAAGTAGTCAGCTCGATGGTGGCGAACTTGTACTCGTGCACGGTGGTGGTGACCTTCTCGCCGATGGTGGCTTCGATACCGAGCTCTTCGTGAAGCTCACGGGCGAGGGCTTGCTCGGGGGCCTATCTAGTTGGTCAAGTCCGCGGGTGGATTCCTTTCTTAGCTGTGACTAGAAGCAATAGCTTCTACCGCAGGGATATCTGCGGGAGCCCAAGTAAGATGCGCGGCCTCTGTGGAGGTAACCCATTTCGTATCGTCGTGGTCGGTGAGGCTGAGGTCGTCGGCTAGCAGGGAGGCGGTGGTGGTGCAGTAAAAGGTGGTGAGCTCGATGGTGGCGAAATCGTAATGGTGAACGGTTGTCGTTACCTTTTCACCGACGGTGGCTGAAATGCCGAGTTCTTCCTTAAGTTCGCGCGCGAGTGCTTGCTCTGGTGTTTCGCCGGGTTCGATCTTGCCGCCGGGAAATTCCCACATGCCAGCAAGGGAAGTGCCGGGCTTCTTGCGGAAGGCTAAAAGCTGTGTGCGTTCTTCATCGACGAAGACGGCGCCCACAACGCGAATGGGTTTAGACATGACTCTATTGTGCCTTGGATCTCGAAAACGTGTAGACAGCAGTCTGTAACTTAGCTAACATATTCCCAATGTTCGCGTAAAGGCTGTCGCGCGGGCTTGAATTTTGTATGCAAGCTTGAGGGGACGGTTTTACTGTGACTTCTACCGAATCGGTTTACTCCTCCCACCAGAGTCATGACGGGGAAATTCCGCAGCCTGGGGGACGGTGGAAACTCTTTTTATATAGCGCGATTGGCGCATTCGTATTCTTCCTGCCGGTGACGTATCAGGATAAGCGCTCTATTCCTTTGGACCACATGGTCACCATGGTGCGTGAGGGGATTCCGGCGGCGGTGCCGTGGATTATCTTTGCCTTGGCCGTGTACGGAACGGTGCGGAGTTTTATTACCGGCGCATTTAAAGAAAGCGCGCTTCAGGCAGTCTTTGCGGTGCTCAATGTTGTCGGTGCGGTGATCTCGTTTCTTATGGTCATCGACGCGCTGCCGTGGGTGCTCGGTGACGAGGACTTGGTGCCGTTCCTGTGGAACTCGATTGCCATTCCGGTAGGCCTCATCGTGCCTATTGGTGGTGTCGATTTGGGGTAGTTGGTACCGCGAGTCTG